>JACPYM010000127.1 GCA_016196035.1 Acidobacteriota bacterium
AGCCCTGGGGAGTCGTGCAAATGGTTCGGCCAGCCCTGAAAGGGCGGCAGCCAAACCTCTGGCTGCCGCCCTTTCAGGGCTTCGCGCCAAGACTCAATGTGCTGCCTGGGGCTGCACCCCAGGCTGTTGGCTGACGCTCCGTCGGAGATGGCTACGGCGATTCTTTTTCTTGAAGCCTATAGCAGGCAAGGATGCCTGCGCTCCCAGGTCATCATTGCATTTCCAAATCAGCGGCGAGCGCCCCGGCGGCCTTGATCGCCTGCAAGATGCTGATGATGTCGCGCGCCGAAACGCCGACCGAACGCAGCCCACGCACGACTTCTTCGACCGTCGCACCGTCCGGCAAGATGACCGAATCGGGTTTGCGTTCTTTGACTTCGACGGTCGTGCGCGGCACGGCGACCGTAGCCCCGCCGGGCGCGAGCGGCGCGGCTTGCGAGACGTCGTATTCGGTGCCGATGCGCACGGTCACGCCGCCCTGCGAAATCGCTACGGAAGACAAACGCACATCGCGCCCCATTACGATGGTACCGGTGCGTTCGTTGATGATGACTTTAGCTTTGACGTCTGTTTGTAATTTCAGCGTTTCGAGTTCGGCGATAAAGCCGACGTGGTCGCTGGCGTAAGTGACCGGCACGCGAATCTCTACGTTGCGGCTATCCAGCGCGTGCGCCGTGCCCGAACCGAACTGCGCATTGATCGTCTTGCCCAAACGTGCGGCGGTCGTAAAGTCATCTTGGCGCAAGACGAGCGTCAACGCATTGCCTTCGGCCAGATTGGCGGCGACCACACGTTCGACGGTGGCGCCATTCGGCACGCGCCCGGCGGTCGGATGATTGATCTCGACCGAATTGCCCGTGCCCCCCGCCGCGATGCCGCCAATCGAAACCGAGCCTTGGGCGATGGCATAGACCTGCCCGTCAATGCCTTTGAGCGGCGTGATGATCAGCGTGCCGCCTTGCAACGAACGCGCATCACCAATCGAAGAGACGTTCACATCAATCCGCGAACCTTGCCGCACAAAGGGCGGCAGCGTCGCCGTGACCAGCACCGTCGCCACATTTTCCGGCTTCATGGCCGCCACCGTCGTCGTGATGCCCATGCGTTCGAGCAGGTTTTGCAGCGTCTGGCTGGCATAGATATTTTGCTGCGTGCGGTCGCCCGTGCGATTCAGCCCGATGATCAACCCATAACCGATCAGTTGATTGCTGCGCACGCCTTCGATCTCTGCAATATCTTTGACACGGACTGTCAGTTCTTTGTCACTGGCGGGTTTTTCTTGGCAGTGGGCAGTGGGCAGTAGACAGTAGACAGTAGACAGTAGACAGTAGACAGCATACTTGCGCCACTGTGAAACTGCCTTGCTCAAGAATCGCCTGTGTTTATTGATCATTCGCTTGTACAGCCTCTGTTCAACCAAGTTGGCTCGACCTACTGACTACTGACTACTGACTACTGACTACCTTCTTCAAAATGGTGAAATCTTCTCGAACAAGCGGAAGAGCCAACCGGGTGCGTTATCCGCCGATGCAACTCCCTTGCCATTGAGGTGCACGCGCAGGTCGCCCACCATCGTGGTCGGCACGGCGTTGTCCGCCGAAACGTCGCGGCGGCGCACGATGCCCGACAGCGTGAGCAATTCATCCTCTTTGTTAATCTTGACGAGCTTTTGGGCTTCGATGCGGAAATCGCCGTTGGGCAGGACTTCGGTGACGCGGGCGGCGACGCGCGAGCGCAAATTGCTCGTGCGGCCGGTCGTCCCGGTGCCTTCATATTTGCGCTGACCCAAGCCGCCCAACGCCGTGGCAGTCGTGGCCGCGCCTGCCACGGGGATCGCGCTGATCACCCCGGTCAGGCCCGCCAGCGTGCCCGAATCGCGGCTGCGTTTGGCATTCGACGAGACGATGGCTGTGCTCGTCTCGATCACATCAATAAAAAGCAGATCGCCCAGGCCGGTCGCTTTGAAATCAATCAAGAGGCTGCGATTGGGCGCGCTGTCGGTGTAAAGCGAGCCGTTGGCCGGATGCGGCGCTTCGGCGGTGACTGGATCGTATGGAATAAGCGGCGTGGTTTCGGCAGCCGGGGCTTCGTGCGCGGGCTTGGTCTCTTTCGAGGGTTGTTTTTTGCCGGTTTGAATGACGGGTTGCTGGGCTTGCAAGCCGGATGGCAAGAGCAGAAAGAGCAGTGCGAAGCTTGAAAGCACGCATGGGTATTGGCGGAATTGCATAGAGCCTCCTCTGGGATGCGAATGATGACAATGTGGTGGGCAGCGTTTCTGAAAGCCCTGAAAGGGCGATATTCAATAGCCGTGGGCAGCGCCCACGGGAAAACGCATATTCACCCTCGACCCTGAAAGGGTCGTATTCGAGTCAAAGTACAGCCCTTTCAGGGCTGGAAACCTTTTCAAGCATTCAGTGGGCGCTGCCCACGGCTATTGAATATCGCCCTTTCAGGGCAGAAAACATTTCCGATCCACGTGTGCACACCCGTCACAACACCACGCTCACCAATCCTTCATCCACCACGACGGCCTGCAACAGCAGGCCCGATTGCTTGTTCTTGACTTGAATGCGGTCGCCGATGCGGCCCGCCGCGCGCGCTTCGCCGACGGCCATGATTTGCAAGCGGTCGCCTTTGGTGACGATGCGCACGGTGTCGCCGGGTTTGATGACGAATTCGGCCAGCAATAAATCCAGGGTGAGCGGCGTCCCGCGCGCGACGGTGTGTTTGACGGATGTCCCGCGCAGACGGGCGGTGTCGAGCAGATACAACGCGGCGGGGCGTTCGAGGCGGTGGGCTTCGATGGCCAAATCCTCTTTGCGCAAACGCACATTGGCGGGCAAGTCGCGCGCCGCGACGACGACCGGGGCAAAGGCTTCGACTTGCGCGGTGACGCTCAAACGGCGCACGACGCGGTTCGTCTGCCAGAATTCGAGGCCGACGGTGAAGGGCGCAAACAGATCGCGCATGCCGCCGCTTTGCGCGCGCACTTCGATGGGGCCGGCGGGAACTTCGATAACGGCAGGCAAATCCAATCGTACCAGCCGCGCCACCGCGCCACTGGCGCGCAACTCCGTTAGCGTCGCGCTTTCGACAACTTCGCGCACACGTTCCGGGGCGATGGTTTGCGCGGCACGGCGAATCAAGGCCACGGGCGGCGCTTCCAAACGCACGCTGCCGGACGGAAAGCCCGCCGCCGTCAACGCCAGCACCAAACGTTCACGCGGCAATTCGCGCACGGCGCCGACGCTGGGCGCGTAGCCGAGCGCGACGGCGCGCAGCCGTTCGCCAATGTTCGTTTCAGCCGCCTGCACCTCGGCAATGTCGCCGAGCGTGAGCAGATCGGTTTGCGCGATGCTTTCGGCAGCCACGCGGATGTGTGGCGGGAGTTGTGCGTAAGCAGTTGGCAGTTGGCGGTTGGCGGTTGGTAGTTGGCAGTAAAGTGCGAGGCCATAACAGAAAGCGGCGAACCATAAATGAGACGATAAACGTCGCAACGCACCACTCGGCGAGCGCTTGCCTTGCGGCGAGTGAAACGCTGCCAACTGCCAACCGCTAACTGCCAACTGCCGACGATTGCTCATCCTACCGCCTGATTGATCGTGCCCAGCATCCGGTCGGCGGTCGTGATGACCTTCGAATTGGTTTCATAAACGCGCTGCGCGGCGATCATTTGCACCAACTCTTCGACCACATTGACGTTGGAGCCTTCGACAAAGCCTTGATTGATGCGGCCCAAACCCTGGGCATCGGGTGCGCCTGCCGTGGGCTGGCCGGAAGCGCCGGTTTCTTTGAACAGATTGCGCCCGATGGCATCCAGCCCCGCCGGATTGACGAAATTAGCCAATTGAATCTGACCAACGTTCTGCGCATTCACCTGACCGGGCAACGAGACGCTGACGGTGCCGTCCGTGCCGATGCCAATCGAAGTGGCTTCGCGCGGGATGGTGATGGCGGGTTCAAGCGCTTCGCCTGTGGCGGTGACGACCTGGCCCTGGGCGTTGAGGTGAAAGGAACCGGCGCGCGTGTAGGCGATTTCGCCATTGGTTTGGCGCACCTGGAAAAAGCCCGCGCCTTCGATGACCAGATCGAGCGGATTGTCAGTGCGCTGAAACTCGCCTTGCGTGAAGATGCGCTGGCTCGCCATTGCGCGCGCGCCCAAACCGATTTGCAAACCCACGGGCAAGGGCGTCGAAGCGTTCGAGGCCGCGCCCGGCGTGCGGATGTTTTGATAGAGAATGTCTTGAAATTCCAGCCGCGTCCGTTTGAATCCGACGGTGGAAGAGTTCGCCAAATTGTGGGCGATGTTGTCTACGTTTTGCTGCTGCACCTGCATCCCGGTGGCGGCAGTGAAAAGGGCGCTCGGCATAAGTTATCTCCTTGAGTAGTCAGTAGTCAGTAGTCAGTAGTCAGTAGTCAGTAGGTCTATTCGATGTTGCAGTGGTATGCCGATGTTCAACTACTGACTACTGACTACTGACTACTGACTACTGACTACTGATCACTAGATTTTCCCGATCTCCGTCGCAATCTTGCGCATGCTCATCAGTTGCGTGACGGAGCGTTGCAACGATTCAAATTCACGATTGTTTTGCAGCATAAGGGCCATCTCGCCAACGGGGTTGACGTTGGAAGCTTCCAGCATGCCTTGGTGCAAGCGGGTTTGCGGCGCGGCCTGCGGTTGTGCGCCGCCATTGGCGACAAACAGGGAGTCGCTTTCTTTCAAGAGCGCGGTGCCGGGCGAATCAAAGCGCACGACTTTGAGGCGGCCTTGCTCCTGTCCGGCGCTGGTGATGAGGCCGTCCTCGCTGATCGAAACTTCGCCTGGGCGGATGGTGATGGGGCCGGCTTCGCCGACAACGAGGTCGCCATGCGCGGTGACAAGCTGGCCGTTGGCATCGAGCGTCAACGAACCGTCACGCGTGTAGCGTTCGCCGCGCGGCGTTTGCACGACCAGCAAGCCGTCGCCTTCCAGTGCCACATCCAGCGTGCGCCCCGTTTGGCGTGCCGTGCCGTTGCTGAAATCGAAGCGGCTGCCGGTGGTCACGCCCAGCGCGCGCACCGATTGCAATGCCGCATCTGACCGGTTCAACGAGGGGGCGTCAGCTTGCGCCGGGTCAGCCGCCGCGCGCCGCGCCGTTTCGAGTTCGGCGGCCTCGACCGAGCGGTAATGCAGCGCGTCGGCCTTATACCCGGTGGTCGAAGCGTTGGCGACGTTGTTGGCGATGACTTCGAGCGTGCGCAACCGCGCGCGCATGCCCAGATAAGCTGTGTAAAGTCCGTATTGCATTCTGTGATCCGATCAGGCCGCAGCCTTGAGCGAGTGCAATGAGATAATCAATTCCACCTCGCCTTTGGGCACGCCCAGGGTTTCCGCGATGGTTTCCACCGTCATCCCGCGCCGCGCCAGCACCAATACGCGATGCCGCCGTTCGGTCATGCTGGTGACTTTGCCGCCGCCGTTCGCTTTGACGTTGAGCAGGGGGCCTGCGCCGGTACGGCTTTGGTGCAGGTGCAATTCCAGCCAGGCCATCCGTCGCGCCTGTTCGGCGCTTTGTTCCAGGGCGCGGCGCAAACGCCCCTCGACGGCCATCAGCCGTTGTCCGAGTGCGGTGATTGAAGTTTGCTGCTGTCGTTCGGTTTGGCGCAGCCGGCAGGCCAACGCCCAACACGTGAGCGCGGCGCCCAGCAAGGCCAGATAAGCGGGCCATTGAGTCTGGTCGAAGGTCATGCGGAACTCCCTGAAATAAGTGAAAGCGGACGTTCGCTCGCGACGCCGATTTCGGTGATGCGCACGCCGTAATAACCGTCAATCACGACGACTTCGCCGCGCGCCAGCGAACGTCCGTTGACGAGCAGTTCGACCGGTTCGTCAACGGCGCGGTTGAGTTCGATCATCATGCCCGGCCCCAGCCGCACGACTTCGCGCAAGGGCAGGTTCGTCGTGCCGAACCGCACGATGACTTCCAATTCCATGCCGAGCAGGCGCTCGATATTACGCACGGTCGGTTCTTCGCGCCGGTTGTTACGGCGTGTGGCAGCCGGAGCAGGTGCCGCATTTGGCGCGCTGGCGGCGCTGGCTGCCGCCGCAGCCTGCTCCGTCGTGGTGGCGGAGGCGGCGAGCGCCTTTAACGAGCCATTGGGCGCATACAACAACAGCGCTTGCGTGTCTGACTCATCACCGATGTTCAGCGCGAAGGTGCCCACCCAGGCTTTGTTGCCGACCACCGCCGCCAGGCGCTTTTCCTGCCCGTTCAGCTCGAGGAAGGTAACCTCGCTGCAATTGACTGTGTCGCCTTGCTCGGTCAGGCGCACGGCAGCGTTGGTAAAAGCGGCTTTGAGCAAGGCGCGCCCGCCCGGTTTCGGCAGGCCGTCCGTGTCTTGCTTCGCCAGCTTTTCGAGTTGGGTGCCATCCTCGCTTTTGAAGAGGCAAACCGCGACGCCCGGCAGCGCGCCCGAACATTCGATAAAGAAGCCCCACGACCAAGTGGCCGCCACCGCCAGCGCGGCCTCGACGCCTTCGCCGCTGACTTCGCGCAGGGCCAGCAGCCCCAGCGTCGAATCACACCCCAGTTTCGCCGGGGCGATGTCGCTCCAGCTTTCGCTGAAGGCCGTGATGAATTGTTTCTCGATCGTGTCCGCCATTGTTTTCTCGTTCGCTCAGGGATCGTGCGCGCGCGGTTGCGGGCTTGCGTTAGTCTGACCGTCTCATCAGGCCATCGGCCTTCAGGCCAGGGCCTAAGAGGTCCAAGCCCACTACGGGGAGTCGCTTTGAATTGGACGAGCCTGGGGCAGCGGCGTCGGTCCAACTCTCCATGAATTCCCCTTCCTCATATTCATCGTTGGGCGGCAGGATCGCGGTGTGCAAATAAACCGCCGTGCGCCGCTCCTGTTCGACCAGTTCGCCTTGAAATTTTTCCAGCCCGCCGACGCTGACCGTGATGGGTTGATCGGCGCGCTGATCCAGCAACAGGATGTCGCCGGGCGCCAGCCGAAAGAGGTCGTCGGTGGTGGCGGTGATGCCGCGCAATTCGGCGGCAACCTGGAAAGGCAACGTCCGCAGGTTACTCAGCAAGGAATGCGTTTGTTGCGGCAGCACGACGCGATTGCGCGAATAGGAAGATTGATTGAACCGGGCAATGATCGGTTCGAGCACAATCGCCGGAATGCACAGGCTCATCAGGCCCTGGATGTCGCCCAGTTGCACGTGAAAGACGATGGCCACCACGACTTCATTGGGCGCGACGATTTGCAGGAGTTGCGGGCGCGTTTCGCGCCCGAGGATTTGCAAATCGAGTTCGACCAGCGGGCGCCAGGCATCGCGCAAATCATCCGAAACAATTTTGAGAAAGCTTTCGAGCACCTTTTGCTCGATCTCGGTCACCGCGCGCGCTTTGGCGAGTTGCTCGCCCGCGCCGCCGAGCATGCGGTCAATGATCGGGAAGGCAATCGCCGGATTCATTTCCAGGATCGCGGTTCCCTGCAAGGGGTGCATCGAAAGCGTGAAAATGACCGTCGGATCGGGCAGGCCGTACAGGTATTCGACATAGGCCTGTTGCTCGACCGAGACCAGCGTCACCTCAGAAATCGTGCGCAAAAAGATCGGCATGCTCGACGAGAGGCTGTGCGAGAACAGGTCGTGCAACAGATAGAGCGAGCGCACCTGTTCTTTTGAAATGCGATCCGGGCGGCGGAAATTATAGGGAATAATGCGGCGGCGTTTTTCCGTGCTCGGGCTGGGCGTTTCCGTGCTCCCGCCGCTGTTGGCTAACAGCGCCGACATTTCTTCATTCGTGAGAGTTGGATTGGCAGGCATTGTTTTGGTGATTTATAGCGGTTTGCAATGGTTATGGGGTAACACGGAGCGCTGTTACGGTACCGCGCGCGTCAGCAAGCGGGGCTTTGGCGGTTCGGCCAAGGGCGCAAGCTTGACGCGCCGCTTGCTCACGCGCGCGGTACCGTCCGCGTGGTACGGCTTTCAATGCGCTGCCAGCGCGGCGCGCAAATGCAACATTGCCTGTGTGTGTAATTGTGAAACGCGCGATTCGGTAATGCCCAACACCGCGCCGACTTCTTTCATCGTCAATTCTTCGAGGTAGTACAGGGCTACCACCTGACGTTCGCGGGGTGGCAACCGATCAATGGATTCGAGCAGCCGGGCGCGACCTTCGATGCTTTCGTAAAGCGCCAGCGGATTGCGCGCCGGATCATCGGGAATCTGGGGCAGCGGCAGTTCGCCTTCTTCGGTGGCGCCTTCCAGTCCCAACAGCGTCAAGCCGCGCAACTCGCCTAACAGGGAGTGAAACTGCGCGGTCGTCAGGCCCAACGCGCCCGCAACTTCTTCTTCTTCGGCGGGCCGCCCGCAGTCGCGCTCGATTTTGTGATAGGCCGCTTCGACCTCGCGCGCGCGCTGGCGCAGGATACGCGGCGCCCAATCGAGCGCGCGCAAGCAATCCAGCATGGCCCCGCGCACGCGCAACTCGGCGTAGGTTTTGAATTGGACGCCGCGCGTCGCGTCGAATTTATCCACCGCATCCAGCAAACCCAGCACCCCCGCGCCGATCAGGTCATCACGATCAACCGAAGGCGGCAGCTTGGCGGCCAGCCGTTCGGCGATGAACTTGACCTGGGGCAGATGCGCTTCGACCAGCGCGGCGCGCGCGTCGTTTTTATAGGCGTTTTCCCCCAACGCGTGCCGCGCCACGGCGGTGTAAGCAGTCTGTGTCCTCTTCAACAACATAGCTACGGGTTTAGGCAGTGATCAAAGGAACTGCTGCTGTTTGCAGCCGCGTAGCGGCGACCTGACTTTAGCCCGGCGTTTCAACGCCGGGAAAGGTTAGCAACAGTTCCGCGTCGCGTCAGCGACGCTTGAATTCAGGCGGCGCTGACGCGACGCGGAACTGCTCCGCTACGGTTACCGTGGGTTAAAACCCACGGCTAAATTCAACTGTCGCTATGCGACAAAACGGACGAGTCTTACATTTTAAGACCACCCAAGTTCACAGGTTGGTAGTGGCTCAAAGAGGGGGGGTCTTGCCGCAGATGAACGCTGAAAAACGCAGAGTAAGCTGGTTAGCCAATGGAATTGATCTGCGTTGGTCGGCGTTGATCTGCGGCTTGGCTCTCTCCCCTTTGATCCACTACCCACAGGTTTAATGTGAGCGTTGGGCCAGCGGGGCGCTCAGGGCAGACCAGAAAGAACGCGGGGTTCTCTGACCATGCGCCCCGGCCACGTGTTCTGTTTCAAGTTGCTTGGCGATCAAGCGCAACGACCGGCTGGCGGGCGTGTCCGGCGCATACAACACGACGGGCACTTGTTCGCGCACGGCTTCGGCCAGGCGGGCATCGCGCGGGATCATGCCCAGCAACGTCAGCTTGCGGCCCAGAAAGCGCGTCGCCGCGCTTTGCAATTGCGTAAAGATGCGTTCGGCATCGCCAATGCCGACGGCATCGTTGACCACCACCCAGAGCGGCTTTTGCGGACTTTGCTGATGCAAGACCTTGATCACCGCGTAAGCATCCACGACCGCCGTGGGATCGGGCGTCGTGACGATGATGATTTCATCGGCGGCGTGCAGCACGCCCGTGACGTTTTCGGCAATGCCGGCGGCGGTATCAATGATCATGCAATCGGCCTCGGCCTCGAAGGCCTGCAATTCGCTGATCAACTGCGTGTGTTGCTGGCGCGCCAGATTGGCTAGTTCCTCGACGCCGCTGCCGCCGGGAATCAGGCGCACGCCGTAAGCGACTTCAATGACGACTTCGCGCAGGCTGCGTTCGCCGCGCAAGACGTGCCCCAAGTGATATTGCGGATTGAGACCGAAGAGCACATCGGCATTCGCCAGCGCCAGATCGGCATCCAACAACGAAACGCGCCGGCCCAGCGCCGCCCATTCCAGCGCCACATTGATGGCGACATTCGATTTTCCGACGCCGCCTTTGCCGCTGGTGACGGCCAGCGTGCGCATGTGTTTGGCGCCCGCCGGTTGCGGCGCCACGGCGGTTGCGGCCGCGGCCAACCCCGGCTGCCCGCCACCCGCGCGCTGCGCCGCCATTTCCCGCAAAGTCTTTGCTTGATCAGTCATAGAAAAGTAGTCAGTAGTCAGTAGTCAGTAGTCAGTGGTTTACATCCTCTACTATCACTGACCGCCAGGACACCTCTACCGACTACCGACTACCGACTACCGACCACCGACTGCCGGTTGCCGACTAC
>JACPYM010000128.1 GCA_016196035.1 Acidobacteriota bacterium
CGCCATGCGTGCCGGTTTGAACGGGTACTGAGCACACTGGCAACTTAGATCGGTTTTCATTTGCGTGTACGGTACTGTCCCGGCGCGGCGCGCCTACCGTACAGCCTACCGTACACGCAAATGAAAACCGATCTAAGTTGCCAGTGTGCTCAGTACCCGTTCAAACCGGCACGCATGGCGCTGGCACAAGCTGACAGCGGGACCGCGCGGGCTGGGCGCTTGCCCAGCGCCCGCAAAATCAACTGGCCGCAAAATCAACTGGCTGGCAGACGCGCCCGGTTGACAGATCGTCAGACACACAACCAAAGGAAGGAACCGAGTTTATGGCTGAGACATTGCATCTGGTTACGTTTCGCATCGGCAATGAATTATTCGGCGTGCCGATTTCCATGGTGCAAGAGATCGTGCGTGTGCCCGCCATCGCCCGCATCCCGCAAGCGCCCGAATTTATCGAAGGCGTGATCAACTTGCGGGGCCGCGTGATCACGGTAGTGGATATGCATAAACGCCTGAATCAAGCGCCCGGCAATCCCCCAGGCGTGTGGGATCGCAAGAGCCGCATTCTGGTGATCGAAACCGGCGGCCGGCTCGTCGGGATCATCGTGGATGAAGTCAAAGAGGTCTTGAAGCTGGCCGCCGACAAAATCGAAGCGCCGCCGCCGATGGTCGCCGGGTTGAGCAATCAATATATCAAGGGCGTGGGCAAGCTGGAGCATGAACTGCTCATCCTGATTGAAATTGAAAAGGTGTTAACGGTCACGCAGTTGTCCGCGCTTGACGCAATCACGCCGCTTGCCGCTTAAACATCCATCCACTTCGAAACACTCGCTGGTAAGGTATGACAACTCAATCCCCAAGTCTTTTTTTTCCCCAGGCGACGCCCAGCGTGCGCCCGGTTTGCATTCCCGAAGCCCATCTGAATGCGCTGGCGGCCATCATTGAACGGCGCACGTTGATGCAATTTGGGGCTGAGCGCCGCGACCTGCTCGTCGGCACCCTCGCCACGTTGGCCAGCAATGCGGGCGCGCGCGACGCCGCTGCGTATGCCGTGCAGTTGCTGACGGCGGGCGATGAAACCGCGCTGATGGCGCTGGTTGACGCCCTGACGATCAACGAGACCACCTTCTTTCGCAATGTGCCGCAACTCAACCTGTTCGCGCGCCTCGTGCTGCCAGAGATTATTTCGCGCAAGCGCGCCACCAGCGAACCGAAACACTTGCAGATTTGGAGCGCGGGCTGTTCCACCGGTCAGGAGGCGTTCACGCTCGCCATGCTGGCTCAAGAAGCGGTGCGGCCCTTGTTCACCTGGGGCGTCCAAATTCTCGCCACCGACATTTCGCCGACCGTCCTGGCCGCGGCGCAATCGGGCGTTTACCCCAAGGCGCGCCTCGACACCATGCCCGCCGAATTGCGTTCACGCTATTTCGATGACTTGGGCGGGCAGATTCGCGTCAAGCAAACCTTGAAGCAGTTGGTGACGTTCAAGCAACACAATTTGCGCGACCCCTTTCCACCGAACCGCTTTGACGCCATCTTTTGCCGGAACGTCATGATCTACTTTTCCCGCCAGGAGCAAGCCCGTCTGGCCCAGCGCTTTGCCGAGCGTCTCGCCCCGGCAGGTTTCTTGTTTATCGGTCATTCGGAAAGTTTGCAGGGGTTGGGCGTCGGCTTGCAGTTACGCATGCACAATGGCGGGGTGGTCTATCAGAAAGACTAAGGCTTTGTTCAAAAATAAATTGTTCATTGTTCATCGTTCATTTGTCATTGCGGAACGCGCTGTCAGGCAATGACAAATGAACAATGAACGATGACCAATGAACAACCCGCCGCCTTGCGCTGTACCCGGACGTTCCCGGACGGCTCGCGACTTCACCGAACTTTTCCCAATTCTCTTTTGAACGCCGCTGCTGCGCGGCTTTGGGGGCCTTACGATGTCAGAAGATTTAATGTTTAGTGACGAAGAGCTGGCCCAATTGCGGGCGGCGTTTTTTGAGCAGGCGACCGAAGTGGTGGATTCTCTCGGCGGCCTGATTTTATGCGTTGAGCGCGAACCGGGGAATGTAGAGTCGCTGCGTTCGGTGAAACGCGCCGTGCACACGCTCAAAGGCGATGCCTCGGCATTCGGCTTTGACGAACTCATGCAGCTCGCCCATCGCTATGAAGATGCGCTCAACCGGGTGGCGACCAGTCAAGGCGTCGTCAGCCAAGCCTTGATCAATCTGCTGCTGGCCGGAGCCGATGCCCTGGCCGAGTTGCTCCGTTATTACCGTGACGAAGGCCCGAAACCCGATATTGCGCATCTCTTCGCCGGTCTCGCCGCACTCAACGAAGAATCCTCCGACGCAGAACCGTTCGTTGAGGCGGTTGCGACGGCCACGGTTGCACTGAACTCGAAAACAACGACGCGGAAACGCGCGCCCCGCAACCGCGCGCGCGCTAACCCAACCGCCCCAGCGCCCGCCCCGGATTTAGCCTTGGCCGCCGCGCCTGCCGCCATGTTCGTGCCGGGCACGGCGACAACGCCGCAACCCGCCCCCAGCAAAACCGCCCCCGCAGAAACCCGGCCCCCGGAAGAGCAACGTAACACCGGGCGGCAACCCGGTTCCGGCACGACGTTGCGGGTCGAATCGGAGCGTATTGATGCGGCGATGAACCTGATCGGCGAACTCATCATTCAACGTTCGATGATTGCCGCGCTGACGGCGGAACTGGACGCCGAACGCCACGGCAACGAACACGCGCGCGGGTTGAAAGAAGCCGTGGACTTAACCCGGCGCACACTCGCTGAATTGCAGGAAAGCGTCATGCGCATGCGGTTGGTGGCGATTGATCAAGTCTTTCGCCGCTTCCCGCGCGTCGTGCGCGATGCCAGCATCAAACTGGGCAAACCGTTGCGCCTGGACGTCACCGGCGGCCAGACCGAAATTGATAAATCCATTGTCGAAATCATCAGCGACCCGTTGATTCATCTGGTACGCAACGCCTGTGATCACGGCATCGAACCGCCCGCCGTGCGCCAAGCCGCCGGCAAACCCACAGAAGGTGTCATCCATCTGCGCGCCCGGCGCGTCGGCAATCAAATCGCGGTCGAAGTGGAAGACAACGGCGCGGGCATCAATGCCGACCAGGTCGCGGCCAAGGCCATCCAAAAGGGTTTGGTCAAGGCGCACGAAGTGAAAGACTGGACCGATCAGCAAAAGATCGCGTTGATCTTTCTGCCCGAATTTTCCACCAAAGAAATCGTCAGCGATCTGTCGGGGCGCGGCGTCGGCATGGACGTGGTGAAAACGACCGTGGATGCGCTGGGCGGTTCAATCGCGGTCAGTTCCGTGTTGGGGCAAGGCAGCCGCTTCACGATCAAGTTGCCGCTGACGATGGCGATTGTGCGCGCCATGCTGTTCGAAACGGCGGGCCGCCGCTTCGCCTTGCCGCTCGATGAAATCCGTGAGATCACCCGGCTGCGCGCCAACGAAGTGAAAACCGTCAATGGCCGCGAGGTGCTGCGCTTGCGCGAGCGCGTTTTACCGCTCATTCGCCTGGATGAAGCGTTGGGGCTGCGCGCGCCGGGCGAGAGCCGCACGGAGGGACGTTTATTCGTCTTCGTCCTGGAACTGGGTGATGGGCGCGTCGTGGGCCTGGCTGTCGAACGCCTGTTCGGCGAACAGGAGCTGGTGTTAAAGACCGTGGACGATTCGTTGATTCAAGCGGAACTCGTGGCTGGCGCCTCCATCCTGGGCGATGGTCAGGTGGTCTTGATTCTCGACCAGTACGCCATCGTCCAGCAGGCCACCCAAGGCGCGCGCACCGACAGCCTCATGCGTCCGCCGAATCGTCCCAGCGCCGCGCCCGCCAACACGCCGACGCGGGCGCGGGCTTATGTTTGACGGCGCTCTTGACGGCGTTTTCGGCGGGCGCGTACCGCAGACTTGCCCGGCGCACACGCTTCAGACACCAATCTCAGCAGCGCCGTTGAGCGGTGCTTGAGGGCAAGTCGCAACCGGGCAGGCGCAAAGGAAGTTTTATGAGTCCAATGACTGTTACTACCGCCACCAAACCGATCCGCGTGATGATCGTGGATGACTCGGCTTTGATGCGCAAACTGCTGGCCGAAATGTTGTCGCGCAGCCCGGGCATCGAGATCGTTGACACCGCGATGGACGGGCAATTCGCGCTCGATCACTTGCAGCGCATTCGGCCGGACGTGATTTTAATGGACATCGAAATGCCGCGGCTCGACGGTTTGGCAACGCTCGAACACATCGTGGCGGAATACGGGCTGCCGGTCGTGATGTGCAGCACGCTCACCAGCAATGGAGCACAGGCCACGCTCGAAGCCTTGAAACGCGGCGCGGTGGATTTCATCGAAAAACCCTCGCTCGCGGCCTTGACCTCTGGTACCGCTGCGACGGACATGGCCGCGCGCGTAAGGGGTGCGGCTGGCGCGCGGGTCATCAAATCCGGCCCCGTCCAACCAAAACCAGCCGCGCCAAATGGACTGCGCCGCACGACGGGTTCGCTCACTCCGCCGCACGCACGCACGCCGCTTGAGCAAATCACGCGCTGGGCCGGCCAAACTGTCCCGGAGATTGCCGCCATCGGCATTTCCACCGGCGGGCCGCCGGCTTTAGAGATCGTGCTGGCCGCGTTGCCCGCCGATTTCCCGCTCGGCCTGGCCATCGTCCAACACATGCCGCCTGGGTTCACCAAGATGCTGGCCGAACAGCTCAACCGCACAAGCCGGATCGAAGTGCGCGAGGCCGCCCACGGAGACCTGTTGCACCCCGGCCTCGCCCTCATCGCCCCAGGTGGCGCGCACCTGCGGGTGACGCGTGCGCAAGGGCAGTATCGTGTGGCCGTAGACACGCAAGGGCCGCTAGTCAGCGGTCATCGCCCTTCCGCCGATGTGTTATTCGATTCCGTCGCCCAGGCTTCAGGCGGACACGCCGTGGCTGTTTTGATGACAGGCATGGGCAGCGACGGCGCCGACGGCCTGGGCCGCCTCGCCGCAGCGGGCGCGTTGACGATTGCCCAAGCGCCTGACACCTGCGTCGTCGCGGGCATGCCGAAAAGCGCCATTGAGCGCGGCGCGGCGCGCGCGATTCTGCCCCTCGTAGAGATCAGCGCCGCACTTAACGCTTGTGGCCGGCCAACGGAACAACCATAAGCGTCACCCCCCTCAACTAAGACGGCAACACAACTTTAGGCCACTACCCAACCGCAGAGGCAGCCCCGCTGACAGGCAGGTCTGCCTCTGCGCTGCTTGTGCCATCACTCATCAAAAATCGGTAGTGGTAAAAATGTAATGCTCGTCCGTTTTTGTCGCGTAGCGACAAGGTGAATTTAGCCGTGGTTTTCAAACCACGGTAGTCGGACGAAGCAGTATCGCGTCGCGTCGCGACGGTTGAAACGTTCCGGCAATGGCCTCAGTTTCAACCGTCGCGACGCGACGCGGGCACTATGAACGATGCTACCCGGCGTTGAAACGCCGGGCTAAATTCAAGTCGCCGCTACGCGGCTGCAAAATGCAGCATTACATTTTTACCACTACCCAAAAATCAAATCACCTTTCAACCATTCACGGGCTAAGCCTGGGTACGCACCGCTTTCGGCGTGCAGTCTCGGCAGTAGACGGAATTGTGTCGCAGGATTTCCTTTCAGCATTTGTCCGTCCGTCGCCAAGTCAGCCCGCTGGAAGCGCTGCGTACCCAGGCCAGATTCCGACACCGGTGTCTGATTCCCGACACTTCACCCACAGTGCACAGGAGCAGCAAATGCGGCCTCCACGCCTGGCTAACTTTGTTTATACGGTTTCGCGGCGTTCTTTGTGGCGCGTTGGTAACGTTAGGAGAAAATGTTGACGTGGCACCGCGCTTGCACTGGGCTTGATTAGCCGGATTACCACGATGATCCGGCCAGCATCTTGACGATGGCCGGATAGCCACGACTATCCGGCCAAACCTTCAGTAACCTAGATGAATCCGACCACTGACCGCCTGCTCATTTCTGCCAGCCGTCATTCGCATTTGGCCGCGCCTATCGCCGCCGTCGTGATTCTGCTCGTTCTGTTGGTGCCCTTGCCGCCCTTGCTGCTGGACGTGTTGATCAGCATGAACCTGATGATTTCCATCGTCGTGCTGCTGGTCTCGGTCTATATCCTGCAACCGGTCAAGTTCACCTCTTTCCCCAGTCTGTTGCTGTTGACGACGTTGTACCGGTTGGCGCTCAACGTGGCGACCTCGCGCCTGATTCTGTCACACGGCGAAACAGGCACCAGCGCGGCGGGCCAGGTCATCAAGGCCTTTGGCGAATTCGTCATCGGCGGCAATTACGTCGTCGGCATCGTCATTTTCCTGATCCTGCTGGCGATTCAATTCCTGGTCGTCAACCACGGCGCGGTACGTTCGTCCGAAGTCACTGCGCGCTTCACGCTCGATGCGATGCCCGGCAAGCAGATGGCGGTGGATGCCGATCTTTCGGCTGGCATCATTGACGAACACGAAGCCAAGCGCCGCCGTCACGACATCGGCCAGGCCGCCGAATTTCACGGCTCAATGGATGGCGCCATTCGCTTTACGCAACGCGATGCCGTGGCTTCGATTCTGATCACCGCCGTTAACATCATCGCGGGCTTCGCCATCGGCGTGTTGCAACACGGCATGGCGCTGTCCGACGCCTTGCAGACGTACACCATCCTCACCGTCGGCGATGGCGTCGCCGCCGCCGTGCCTTCGCTCTTTGTTTCGGTCGCCGCCGCGTTGATCACCGTGCGTTCGGCGTCCGAAGAAAACATGGGCGAAGAGATGTCTTCGCAATTGCTGATCAACCCGCGTCCTTTGTTGATCGCCGCGGCAGTCCTGGGCGCGCTGGGTTTGTTGCCGGGCATGCCGCACGCCGCATTTTTGTTGTTGTCCGCGCTGGCAGCGGGCGGCGGCTATCTGTCGCAACAGGCGCAAAACAAAACCGTAGCGCACGCAGCCGCCCAAGTGGTGAGCGCGCAAGCCGCCCTTCCGCCCGAACCTGAGAAGATCGAAAAGCTGTTGAAGCTGGATGCGCTGGCGTTGGAAGTCGGCTACGGGCTAATCCCGCTGGTCAGCGCGGGCGATACGTTTTTGGGGCGCGTGCGTGAAATCCGCCGTCAGATCGCGGTCAATCTGGGCATCATCGTGCCGCCCGTGCACATCACCGACAACCTGCAACTCAACCCGCGCGAATACGCCATCCTGCTCAAAGGCGAACGCGTCGCGCGCGGTGAACTCTATCCCGACAATTTGCTGGCGATTGATCCCGGCGCGGTGCGCGAACAAATCGAAGGCATCGCCACGACCGATCCGGCCTTTGGCATGCCCGCCGTTTGGTTGCGCGAGGCGGAAGTGCGCGACCGCGCCTTGGCGGCGGGTTACACGGTGGTTGATCCGACCACGGTCGTCTGCACACATCTATCCGAAGTCATCAAACGTTACGCGCCCGACTTGCTAGGCCGTCAGGAAACGCGCGCCTTGCTGGACACACTATCCGAGACGCATCCGAAGACGGTTGAAGAAGCAACGCCCAAAGTCTTGAGCCTGGGCGAGGTGCAGCGCGTTTTGCAAAACCTCTTGCGCGAGACGGTGCCGATTCGTGATCTGGCGACGATCCTCGAAGCGATCACCGATGCCGGAAGCCTGACGCGCGACGTCAACGCTTTGACGGAAGCGGCCCGCGCCGCGCTCGCGCGCACGATCTGTTCGGGCCTGTCGAGCGAGAACGGCGAACTCACCGTGCTCACGCTGGCGCCGCAGTTGGAGCGCCAATTCGCCGAGCGCTTCGGCCTCAACGGCAGCACGCAAACACAGGCGCTTGAGCCGGAATTCGGGCGCCTGCTGCTCGAAAAAATCGAGTCCGCCATCCAGGCCGCCGTGCTCTCGCAGCCTGTGATTTTGTGTTCGGCGGCGGTGCGCCCGCACTTGCGGAAGCTTACGGTACGCTTCTTGCCAGACTTGGCGGTGATTGCTCACGGCGAGGTCGCACCCAATGTGCGCCTCGTTTCGATTGGAACAGTTGGTTGATTGCGGATTGCGAAATATGGAATGCAGTACGGGGAGTGGTAGCACAATGGCATCAAATTAAGGTTCAGAGTTCACGCTTCAGCGTGTCCGAGGTCGGGAAAACACGCTGAAGCGTGAACTCTGAACAATGCTCTGGCACTCCCCGTACTGCACCGTTTCCGCCCTCCCGTCTGAGTGAACTATGAAGATCAAAAGCTATCGAGCACCCAGCTTGCGCGAGGCGCTCATGCAAATCAAAGAGGAACTCGGCGAGGATGCCCTGGTGCTCGAAACCAAACAGGTCAAAGCGGGTGGGCTGTTCGGCGTGGGTGCGCGCAATCTGATTGAAGTGCGCGTCGCGCCCAACGACACCGGCAAACCCGCGCCCAACGCCGCCGCCGAACGCGCCCGTGTGCCGCCGCCGCCTATGCCGCCGCCGCTGCACCGCCCCAAGCTCAATTTGACGGATGATTCCGCCGCCACACCGGCGCCGCGTCGCGCGCCCTCGTTTGAGGTGAATGAAGAACAAGGTCTGAAGGCTTTCGCTGCGCTCGCGGCGCGCGCCTACGCTGGCAACAGCGGTCCGAGGGCAACTGAAGCTACGCCCAACCGTGCGCCGCACCGCGCTCCCGAGCCGAACCGCGAGGGCGTCGAATTGGCCGATTTTGCGCCGCGCATCGTCCATCGCCGCCCCCCATCATCCGCCGCCGACCAGCACCCCGAACCGCTCTTCAACCAGCCGGGCGCTGTCCGTCCATCCACTACCATCAGCACCGGCACCACCACCGCCACCGCCACCGGTGTCGCCACCAAAAGCAAACCCGCCCTGGCCACCGAACGTGATCCCGAATTGGCGCGGCTCTGGGCGGAATTGCGCGAGATGAAATTCACGCTGGGCGCCGTCGCTGCACGGCCTGCCGCGCGCCCCGCCGTTGTCGAAGACGATCCGGCGTTGTACGACGCGCCCACTTACGAAACTTATCAGGAATTGCGCAATGCCGGCCTCGCCGCCGGACTGGCGCGACAGGCGGTCAAAAACGCGGTCGTCTCAAGCAACGCCTACATGGCCCATGACCGCGCCCACCTGGCCTTGTCTTCCGCGCTGCCCAACTGGGTGCAATTCGCCGACGCGGTGCTGAGCGGCAATGGCGCCGCCGCGTTCATCGGTTCGACGGGCGTGGGCAAAACCACGACGATTGCGAAACTGGCGGCGCACATTGCCTTGCGCGCGCGCCTCCGCGTCGAATTGATCACGCTCGACACCTATCGCATCGCGGCGGTGCAACAGTTAAAAACCTACGCCGAAATCATCAGCGCGGGCTGCCACGTCGCGCGTTCAGTCGCCGAGCTGGACGCGCTGCTGCGCCGCTTTGCCAAGCAAGCCACGGTGTTGATTGACACGACGGGCCGCAGTCCGCACGACCTGGCCGATCAACTCGAATTCGCCGATTACCTGCGCGCCCAACGCTCCGTGCTCAAATGTCTGGTGCTGCCCGCCACCAACCACCCCGACGAAGCGCAACTCGCGCTCAACAAGTTTGCCCTGTACGGCGTCAATCGCTTGGTGCTGACCAAGCTCGATGAAACCGTACAACCCGGCGCGGCGGTGAATGTCGCGGTAACCGCCGCGCTGCCACTGTTGTACCTCTGCGCGGGACAACGCGTCCCCGAAGATTTGGAACGCGCCACCCCCGCCGCCTTCGCCCAACGTGTCATGCGTTCGCAAAGACTGGCGCAAGCAGCGTGAGGAAGAAGTAGTCAGTAGTCAGTAGTCAGTAGTCAGTGGTTTTCATCCTCTACTATCACTGACCGCCAGGACACCTCTACCGACTACCGACTACCGACTACCGACCACCGACTGCCGGTTGCCGACTAC
>JACPYM010000129.1 GCA_016196035.1 Acidobacteriota bacterium
CTCCTCCTGAGCGCCTGCGCGTTGGCGCTTTTTCGGCTTCGGAATCGGCGTGATGAACTTGGCCTTGCGTCGGTCACTGACTATCCGCTGCGTAGGCTGGGTCGGTGGTCATAAGAATGCATCGTTCCAAGACGGTGAGAGCTGTCTGGACAACATAAGTTTTTGGGCCACCAAACTGGTTTTGACCAAGCGTGTCATTCCAAACGTCTGTGAGTTCGTAAACTGGATAATCGTCAAGATAGCGAATATAGCCCAAGTTGCTGGTTGAACTTGCCTCTGCCCGGTTCGCCTTAATGAGCCGGTCAAATCCCTGCTCATTTGTTTTCCAGCGCACGCTCAGCGACGGCTTTATCACGCGACCTTCAAAATTCACACCAAACCAAGAAGCTGCGCCTTCCCCTTTGTCACGCCCAACGCTCTGACTCGTGAGATTATCGCGGAAGTAAATCTTGGCATCACTTGGCAGTGAATCTGGATCGTCAATCTCATCTTTTGTGAGTGGCCGACGAGAGAGATCGGCTAGTTGGACGCTCTTGTAGCCAGTTCCACCTTTCTGCCCCGGCGCTTTCTTGAGTAGAAACTTTCGGTACTTCACCGATTCTTTTCGCTTGGCGTACCAAAGCAAATAATCAAAAGTCGGCCCAAGAAAATCGCCTGTCGAGCCGGATGTTTTCACAAAGACGATGCAACTGATGAACGAGTCAATGCCAAAAACCTCATCCATCACCGCCCGCACCCGATGCACATTCTCATCCCCAATCTACACAAAGATCGAACCGCCCTCCGTCAGCAGATCGCGCGCCACCGTCAACCGGTCGCGTAGATAGGTCAGATACGAATGAATGCCGTCGCGCCACGTATCCCGAAAGGCTTTGACCTGCTCCGGCTCGCGCGTGATGTGGTCGGTGTGGCCGTCTTTGACATCGCGGCTGGTGGTTGACCACTGGAAATTGGAGTTGAACTTGATGCCGTAGGGCGGATCGAGATAGATGCATTGCACCTTGCCGCGCAGCCCTTCGCGTTCGGCCAGGCTCGCCATCACCTGCAAACTGTCGCCCAGAATCATCCGGTTCGCCCAATGCGCGTCGTGCTGATAAAACTCCGTCTTGGCGTCATCGTCAGGCAAGCCATTGAAATCGGCGAACAGATCGAACTGAAGCTCGGCGGCCTTGTGCTCGGCCTTTGACCGGCGCAGCAGATCGTCAATCAACACCTTGGGATGAACCTTTTCCTGGATGTAAAGCGGCGGCGCCTGCACGACCAAATCCGACCAATCCTGCTCATCCTTGCCGCGCCAAACCAACTGCGGATCAAGATCGCGGTCGCGCCGTTCGTAGGCTACGCGGACGGGATGCTTGTCTTCCTGCCGCAGCACGGATTGGAATTCGGCGGTCGGGATGTTCTTGCGCGAAGCATCATCGTGCGTGAGGGTTTCGACGGATTTCTTGGTTTGGTTCTTTGCCATATCAGTGTACGGAATTCAATTCACGCAAAGCCTATGGAGTGCGGTGGCTCGACACCGCTTTTCGTTCGCCGCCAAAGCCTTCGCTGTCCCGCGAGATTTCGACAGCGAACGCAAAAGCTGCGTCAAGCCGCAGCACTCCAAAGATTACGCGACGATGGTCTCAATCATCCGGTTGAACTCGGCTTCGATCTTCGCCGCAAAATCCTCTTCCATCTGAAACACATCGGTGAATTCGGCAAACGCCCAGCGGCCATAGCTGCCCAGATTGTTCACGCCCGGCACCCAATACACATCCATCGTCTCTTTCTTCACGACGGCATCCTGACGGCGGTAGCCTTTGATCTCGACGATCAAATTGAGCGGGTCTTCGTGTCCATCGTCTACCAGCACGATGAAGTCGGGAATGTATTTGCGGTTTTCCGAGCCGAACCGGTACGGCACTTCCAACCCCAGATTGTGATTCTTGACGTAGGCTCGCACTTTCGGATGCGCTTCGACGACGCGGCAAAACTCGGCTTCCCAACTGCTGTCGAGGATGACCCAATTCAAATGGCAGCGCCGCGCGTCCGTCAGCCAGCGTTCCGTCTTTGAGGTGTTGAATTTGACGTGCAGCGTCGAGCCGGTCGGGTTGTAAGGATCGAGGACGGCTTTGATCGGGCGGCGGCCTTCTTCGGCGCGCACGATGGCGGCGGTGATGCGTTCGCAAGCCATATCGGATAGCTCCTGATACAGCAACTGCGCCGGATAAGTGCCGCCTTTACAGACCAGACTACTGTCCAACCATTGCTTGGTGATTTTCCTGAGTTGGAAGAACAGATTGGGATTGAAGCCTTCGCCCGAGTCACGCCACTTGGTGTTAAGCAACCGAGACGCCAGGTGTGTCAGCAACGTGGAATGCCGCATGTCGCCCAGATGTTTCAGGTTCAAATCCACGGCCTCGCCGATGATACCCTCATTGCGCGTGATCGAAGGGCCGACCAGATCAGGCGTTAATTCCAGCGCGGAATCAGCGTTGAAAGTGGCGGTCAACCGCTCTTCCGGCAACTCGACGCGATAACCCGCCACACGCGGAAAACGAATTTCCAACGCGTCGCGGTCAGGGCGCAAGGCTTTGACTTGAATGGTTTCGCGTGGCTTTTGCGGCGGGGCGACAACGGGCTTGGCATTGAAATCAAAAGGAATGCCCAGCACATCGGCATATTCGACATTGAACAAACCGTCCTCATTCAGTTCGTAAGACTGACGGCGCAACGCGCGGCCAATCACCTGTTCGCACAGCAACTGCGTGCCGAACGCGCGCACGCCCAAGACGTGCGTGACGGTGTTGGCATCCCAGCCTTCGGTCAGCATCGAGACCGAGACGACGCAGCGGATGGATTCGCCCAATTGACCGGGCTTGCCGACGGTGTTCATCACTTCGCGCAGCAGTTGCTGGTCGGTCAGGTTGTCGGCCTGACGGCGGTCGCCGGTGCGTTCGATGATCTCGCGGCGAAAGCGTTCAATCTCCGGCTCAGCCATTTTGCGGAAGCTGTCATCCAGCGCCTCGCCGGATTCGAGTTGTTCGCTGTCAATCAGCAGCGTGCGCGGGCGCGGATAGGCGTTGCCGTGCTCATCGAAATTGCGAAACAGCGCGAGCCGCCCGGCCACTGGCATTGACGATCCGTCTTCATTGACTTGGTCAAAACCAGAGATGTAATCGTAAACCAGCTTCGAGGTCGAAGTGTTGTTGCAGACGACGATGAAACAGGGCGGCACGCGAATGCCCGCCGCCCGCCATAACTCGTAGGTCTTTTCGTAATGGCCGTAAAGGGCTTCGAGCGCGGTTTGCAATTCAACCGGCAGGCTGAGCGGGTCGAGTTCGCCCGCCTTGCTCTTGCCTTTCTTCGGCATCTTTTTGCTGATGTGTTCCCACAGATTGCGGAACTTGGGCGCGTCTTCGCCGGGAATGTTGTCGGCCACGGGTACGCGCGGCAATTTGACGATGCCGCATTCGATGGCGTCCATCAGCGAAAAGTCGCTCATCGTCCACGGGAACAACGTGCCTTCGCGGTAGCCGGAACCGCGCAGGAAAAACGGCGTGGCCGATAGATCAAGCACGCGCGCCACGCCCAGCTTCCGCTTGACCGTTTCGAGACCGGAAATCCAGAGCCGCGCGGCTTCGTTGTTCTGCTGGGCCTCTCGCTTGTCATCGCCGGTCAAGGCTTCTTCGTCAGCGCGGGGCGGTCGCTCACGGTAACAATGATGCGCTTCGTCGTTGAGCACCAGAATGTTTTTCAGCCCCATCAAATCGGGCATCACCCGTTGCAACATCTGGCCTTCGGTTTCGAGCGTGTTCAAGGCCGCGCCGCGTCCTTGCAACAAAGAGCGGTTGCCCTTTGTCAGCTCAAGCCGTTCGCGCAATTTGAAGGCGTGATAATTGGTGATGACGAGCTTGGCGCGCTTGGCGTCTTCGAGCAGATCGCTGGGCACGAGTTCGCGGTCGGCGTAATAGCTGTCAGGGTCGCTGGGCTGCAATACGCGCAACCGGTCTTTGATGGTCAGCCCCGGCGCGACGACCAGAAAGCCGCGCGTAAACCTGTTGCTGCCGGGGTGCCGCACGGCATTGATTGTTTGCCAAGCAATCAGCATCGCCATCACCGTGGTTTTGCCTGCGCCGGTCGCCAGTTTCAACGCCAGCCGCGACAGTTCAGGGTTCGCATCGTGGTTGGCGTTGGCGAGATGATCGAGAAACTTCTTGCCGCGCGGGCCAAGCGTGGGGGCGACTTCGGTCAGCCAGATGGCGGTTTCGACGGCTTCGACCTGACAAAAGAACGGGCGCACGCCGCTAAACGGATGATGCCGCCAGTGTTGCAACAAGCGGGCGGTTTCAGGCGTGACCTGCCAGTCGGCGGGATTGGGCAAGGCGCGCCATTGGTTAATGTAATGCCGCATCTCATTGATGATCGGCACCGGATCATATTTTTGATTTTCCGTCGAAATCCCGGTGTCGTCGCTAAAGCGCAAATCAGCTTGTTGCGCGGCGCTCTTGCGCTGTTTGGGTTTCGGAATCGGCGTGATGTACTTTGACTCGCGACGCTGTTCGAGGATGCGCTGAGTTGGTTGGCCTAGTGCATCAAGCTCCCAATGTCGAGCAGGGTAGGCATAAGGCGAGTTGAGCACCGGCTGTTCAAAGAATTGATTCCGCATTGCTTTCAACCGTCTTCCGCAGCCCGCCCGGCAGTTCAGAACTTGAGCAGGTCTTGCAGCAATTCCCAATACTCTTTGCTGATGGGCACGACCGAAAGGCGCGGCAGCCGCACCAAATCGAATTCGCTGAAGGCTTCATTGGCTTTGATTTCGGCCAGGGTCAGCGGCTGGGCTAAGCGGCGTTTGGGTTTGAGGTTGACGACCAGCAAATGTTCGTCATTGGCAGTGGGGTCTGGGTAAGCGTCCTTGATGACTTCGGCCAGCCCGACAATCGCCTTCTCGTTGCCGGTGTGGTAGATCAAAATCTCGTCACCCAGCTTCACCGCGCGCAAATTCTTGAGCGCCTGGTTGCTGCTGACGCCGTCCCAAATGCACTTTTTATCCCGCTCAAGATCATCGTAGGAATACGCTTCTGGCTCCGTCTTAAACAACCAACGATTAGGCATGCAATCTCTCCTCTCAGCACCGCAGGGCATTGATGCTGCGAGTGTGTGTGTGTTTGCGCCGGGCATTCTTTGACACCCTGGCTGTTTAGTTCCCAACGTGAACGACTGGGAGAATTCAAACGTATGAGTATTTGGGGGGCAATACTGTAGTTGGCAGATCAAGCTGACAACGGTTTTGTTAATGCGGCCAATTGGGCTTGGGCGGCACGCTGTAAATCCTGGGGCGCTAAGATCATTTGTAAGCCACGCTGCCCAGCGCTGACGCTGATAAGGTCGTGCATCAGCGCTGTTTCGTCAAGGAAGAGCGGATATTTCTTTTTCGTCCCCAAGGGCGAAACACCGCCGCGCAGATAGCCCGTCAACGCCTGAATTTCTTTGACGGCCACCAACTCTACTTTTTTATTGCCCGTGACGGCGGCAAATTTCTTCAAGTCCAGTTCAGTGTCGCCGGGAAGGCAAGCCATGACCACGCCGGTTTTATCGCCCCGCGCGACCAAGGTTTTGAACGTCGCCTCCGGCGGCATGTTGACCTTGCGTGCCACCGTGATGGCATCTAACTCGTCCTCATTGACTTCATAAGCGCGCAACTCGTAATTGATTTTGAGTTGATCGAGCAAGCGCGCCGCAAGGGTTTTCATACTGCGTCAGCCCCCCGCAGCCGCGGTGGCGGCTTCAAGAGCTTGCTCCCAAGTTTTGTAGAGTTCCTGCAAGCGCGTTTCCAGTGTCCGGTAGCGTTCGCTCAAGGCAGTTAAACGAACGTGGTCGCGAGCGACTTCTTCGGCGGACATGGCGGCAGAAACCTCGTGCATTTCCGCTTCCGTCGCTTGAATCATTGCCTCGATGTCCGCCGGTTTTGGCCCTTGTTGGCGCGACTTATTGGTTTTGCCGGGTTTGACGGCGGTCTTGGTGGTTTCCACCAGGCGCGCTTCTCGCTCGACGCGCTGCGCTTCGGCAAGGCGGGCCTGCACTTCGGTTAACGCGCGGTGATGCGCCTCATAAAATTCGCTGTAGCTGCCGTCGTAAAACTCTACGCCCTGTTTGCCGAAGTAGAGAATCTGGGTAGCGATGCGATCCAGAAAATAGCGATCGTGCGAGACGGTGATGATCGTTCCACCATACTCGTTCAAAGCCGCCTCCAGCGCCTCGCAGGAAGCGATGTCCAGATGGTTGGTCGGCTCGTCCAGGATCAGCAGCGTGACCTGCGAATAGATCAATTTCGCCAGTGCCAGCCGGCCCTTTTCGCCGCCGGACAACGCGGCTACTGGTTTGAAGACGTCATCCCCACTAAAGAGAAACCGGCCCAGAAAGCCGCGCAACTCGCCATCCGTCGTCGTCGCCGCAGCAACGGTGCGCAATTCATCCAGCACCGAGTTGCGATCATCCACCGTGTGCAAGCGCTGGTCGTAGTAACCCAGTTTGACGCCGGTGCCCCAACGAATGTCACCAGCCAGCGGTTTCAATTCACCTAGCAGCGTGCGCAGCAACGTCGTCTTGCCCGTGCCGTTGCCGCCGATGATGCCAAGGCGTTCGCTACGCCGAAGCGTAAATGATAAGCCGCGCGCCAATATCTTCGGCGCATAACCAATCGCCAGTTCGTCGAGAATCATCACCTGATCGCCGGTGCGGGCGGCTGGTTTGAGTTTGAAGTTGGCGGTGTCGAGATTGTTGACGCTTTCCAGCCGATCCATGCGTTCAAGCATATTGCGGCGGGATTTGGCCTGCTTGACCTTTTGCCCCGCCAGGTTGCGGCGGATGAAATCTTCGGTTCTGGCGATGAGTTCCTGCTGCTGTTCGTAGGCGCGTTGCTGCTGCTCGCGGCGCTCTTCGCGCTGTTCGAGGTAGGCGCTGTAATTGCCCTTGTAACTATCCACCTTGCCGAATTCAAGATCGAGCACGCGCGTCACGGTGTGATCAAGGAAGAAGCGGTCGTGCGAGATGATGAGGTAGGCCGATTTGTAAGCGGCCAAAAACTCTTCCAGCCATTCGACCGCATCTACGTCAAGGTGGTTGGTCGGTTCATCCAGCAACAGGATGTCAGGTTCGAGCAACAGCAGGCGCGCCAGGCCGAGGCGGTTTTTTTCTCCGCCAGAAAGGCTTTCGGCCTTCTTCTCAAACGCATCTTTGGCAAATCCCAGGCCGAGTAAAACGGCTTCGGCGCGCGCGTGATAAGTGAAACCGCCTTGGTGTTCGTAAGCGTGCTGCGCTTCGCTGTAATCGTGCATTACGCGCTCAAGGTCGTCGCCTTGCACCTCTGTCATCGCGTGTTCGAGTTCGCGCATCTGCGCTTCCAAGGCGCGCAACTCACTGAAGACGGACAGCGCGGCCTCAAGGATCGTATCGGCCCCGGCAAAATCCACGTGCTGCGCCAACACCCCGACGCGCAAGCTTTTCAGGCGCTCCAATTCGCCCTGATCGTGCGTCTCCACACCCGTGATCAGACGAAAGATCGTGGTTTTCCCCGCGCCGTTGCGGCCCACGAGGCCCACATGTTCGCCGGGATTGAGTTGAAAGCTCACGCCGCGCAACACTTCCTGTGCGCCGTAGGCTTTGGTGACTTCGGATAAACGGAAAAGCATAGGTAGTCAGTAGTCAGTAGTCGGCAGTCAGTGGCCGGTTTGAAATTCCCGGCCACTGACTACTGAATTACCGCCTACTTCCTTTTCGGAGATGCCACAGCGGCGGGGCTGGCCGCAGCGCCTGGCGAGGCATTTGGTGAAGCCGCCGGTGCTGAAGCGACCGGACGCAACACGCCAAAACTGTTCGGGTTTTCGAGCGTGCGCGCGGCCAGGAAGTTTTCGATCTTGGCTTCGTCGCGCGCGCGCGTCAGCAGCGCCTCATTCAACAACGAGCGCCGTTGATTCAGGATGTAATCGGAAATCTGTTTGCGCACGTCCGGATCGTCCAATGTGAGTTGGCGGCTATCGGTGCGTTTCTGCGTGAGCTTGAAAATATGCCAGCGTCCGCGCGCGTCCTTGACGGGGCCGAGCAAATCGCCTTCGTTCTTGCTCATCATCTGGTTGCCCAGTTCGGCGGGCAGGCCGGCTTGCGCCAATCCCGCAAAATCGGCTTGTCGCACGAATCCCAAGTCGCCGGCTTTCATGGCGCTTTGATCTTCGGATTGCACACGGGCGACGGTGGCGAAATCGGTGCCAGTATTGAGCCGCTGGCGAATTTCGTTGATCTTCTGCTGGGCAGCCACGTCCCCTTTGACATCGTTTTTCATGCCGTTGTCGGCGGGGTCAACGATGATGTCCGACAAGCCTACGCCTGGCTCGGCCACAAATTGTTTCGGATTGGAGTTGAAGAAATCGCTGATCTCGCGGTCTTGCACCTTGAGCGTCGCGCCAAGCTTGTCTTGCAGTTTTTGAATCGCCATCTGTTTGCGCACATCGGCGCGGAAGGAATCCTGCGTCTGACCGCTTTCCTTGAGTTGTTTATCGAATTCTTCCTCGGTCAGGCCGCCTTCCTGCTTCCCTTTTTGGATGAACTCATTGATCTCTTGATCGGTGGGGTTGATGCCTTCTTTTTGGGCGCGTTGATAGAGGACTTCCTGTTGGATCATCTCTTCCAGCACCTGCAAGCGCGCCGCCGCCAATTCCAGTGGCGAAAGCTGGCCCTTTTGCGCACCGGCGCGCTGGGCGGTGATGCGATCCACGTCGTCAACAGTGATGTTGTTCCCATTGACGGTCGCTGCTGCTTCTTTCCCATTGCTGGAGGCGCTGGTTCCGCCCCCTCCTCCGCACGCTGTGGCAACGAGCGCGAGGCCGATCACTGACGATGCAATCAATAATTTACGCACTTTGTCTTAGCTCCTTTTGCTTAGATACTCTGCTAACTGATGATAACTGCTTACAATGACGTTGAGCCTGCCGATTAGTGCGCCCGTGTTTGACGCTTGAGCAGGTGTCTGTTATAAAGCCGACTTCGTTTTTCGCACTGATCAATCACTAACTAGATAACCACCCAACACTTTGGGGAAAACTTTGGAGGTAATTATGGCTACTCGTTGTGAACTATGCGGCAAAGGCCCGCAATTCGGCAACAATGTTTCCCACGCGAATAACAGGACCCGCCGCCGCTTTGATCCGAACCTACAAACCGTCCGCGCGCTGATCAACGGCGCCGGCAAGCGCATCAAAGTTTGCACCCGCTGTATTAAAGGCGGGAAGGTTGTCAAAGCCGCTTAGCGTCCGCATTTTCCCATCCAGTTTCAAAGCGCGCGAGTTCATCAAGGGATTCAATTGAGGACTCGCGCTTTTTGTCTTTGCTGCCTGCATTCGTTTCACCACTCAAGCTTAAGCCAAGGCCACAACCTCAATTTCGACGCGCACGTCGCGGGGCAAGCGTGACACTTGCACAGTTGAACGCGCCGGACGATTGTTGCTGAAATAAGCGGCATAGACTTCGTTCATCGCCGCAAAATCATTCATATCCAGCAAGAAGACGGTCGTCTTGACAACGCGCTCCAACGACGAGCCAGCCGCTTCGAGTACGGCACTCAGGTTCACCAAGACACGTTCGGTCTGTGCCTTCACGTCACCTTCGATCACCTGCATCGTCGCGGGGTCAAGCGGGATTTGGCCTGAACAAAAGACCAAGCCATTGACTTTGACAGCCTGCGAGTAAGGGCCAATCGCCTGTGGCGCGCGGCCGGTCTGGATACTTTCCATCGGTTGTGTTCCTGCTTGATTGGGTTTGGTGCTTTGATTGAAATGAGATTCTACAGGATGAACGCAGTTTGTTGAAGTGCTTGCCGCTGGAATCTCAGCTTTACCGTGACTTGTTGAGTTCAAGTCGGCCTTTTCGAGAATGGCCAACCGCGAACTAAGCAAACCAGCCGCCGCTTCCAAAAGAATAGGCGCGTCCCACTGGTGGGACGCGCCTATGAATTGCTAATTGGCTAACGCTTCTAGTCTTCCTCTTCCTTCCGCACACGCCCTTCCGCCACCGCCTGCTGCACGATCTTTTGCAACAGGTGTGACGGCACTTCGTCGTAATGCGAAAACTCCATGTGGTACGACGCGCGCGCGCTGGTGATCGAGTTGAGCGTTTGTGGATAAGTCAGCATTTCGGACATCGGCACTTGGGCTTTGATGACCTGGTTGTTGCCTTTGGCGTCCATGCCCTGGATGCGGCCCCGGCGCGAGTTCAAGTCGCCCATCAGGTCGCCAGCGTATTCCTGCGGCGCGACGACTTCGACGTGCATGATCGGTTCCAGCAAGGTGGGGTGCGCCTTCTCGATCATCATTTTGAACGCCTTGCGCCCGGCCATCTGAAAGGAGTGATCGTCGGAATCCACAGTATGGTAGCTGCCGTCAATCAGTTGCACCTTGAAATCCACCAGCGGATAACCGGCCAGCGCGCCGCGCACGGCGGAATCCTTGATGCCCTTTTCGACGGCGGGCCGCCACTGCTGCGGGATCGCGCCGCCGAAGATTTTGTCTTCAAAATGGAAGCCTTCGCCACGCGGCAATGGTTCGAAGATGCATTTGCAATCGCCGAATTGACCGCGCCCGCCGGTCTGTTTCTTGTGGCGGCCCTGCACCTCTACGCGCGCTTTGATGGTTTCGCGGTAAGGGACTTTGGGTTGATGCAAAGTGACTTCGACGTTGTAGCGGTGCTTGAGTTTCGCCACGACGGTTTCGATATGCTGCTGGCTGCTGCCACCGAGCTCGAACTCTTTGGTTTCGTCGTTGCGGTTGTAGCGCAGTTGCGGGTCTTCTTCCAGGATGCGATGGATCGCGCCGGAAAGCTTGTCTTCGTCGGCGCGCGATTTGGGTTCAATGGCGAAGTTGATGGCCGGTTCGGGGAATTTGACCGGCTCGAAATAAATCGGCGCGGCTTTGTCACAAAGCGTGTCACCCGTGGTGGTGTCTTTCAACTTCAAGACCGCAACGATGTCACCGGCGTGTGCTTCGGCAATCTTTTCAACGCCCTTGCCTTGAATGACGTGCAGCGGCCCGAGCCGTTCCGCCTGACTGGTGCGCATGTTTTGCAGGGTCGCGTCGGATTTAATCACGCCGGAGAAAACTTTCATGAGCGTGATCTTGCCGAAGCTTTCCGAGAGCGTGCGAAACACATAGGCTGCCGGGCCAGCGCTATCGGTCTCTTCACGCTCGACCTCTTCCGCGCCCGCGTCCGGCGAAGTCAACGCTTTGACGGCGCCTAGATCGCTGGGATAGGGCGCGTAATCCACCAGCATATCCATCATCGTCGTGATCCCGGCCAGCGTGGTGGAAGAACCCGCAAAGACCGGCATGAGCACGCCGGACAAAATCGCTTTTTTGATGCCGCCGATAAATTCATCGTCGGGCAGCGTGCCCGCTTCAAAGAAATGCTCCATCAGCGTGTCATCCGATTCGGCGACCGCTTCGATCAGGCGCTCGTGTGTCTCGTTGATATAACCGCGTCCGTCTTCGGGCACGGGAACTTCCTTGGCCTTGCCGTTGGCGTCAAACTCATAGGCCTTCATGCAAATGACATCCACCACGCCGCGAAAATTCTTTTCGGAACCGATGGGCAGCGTGAACGGGACGCAGTGGATGCTGAAGGTCTCGCGCAATTGATTGAGCACGACGCCATAATCCGCGCGTTCCTTGTCCAACTTATTGATCACGAAAAAGCGCGGGCGGGCGCGTTTCAATTCGTTGCAATAATCCCAGACTTTCTCGGTCTGCACGCCGGGGCCGGTCACGCCATCCACTACGAACAACGAAGCCTCCGTCACGCGCAACGCGCCTTTGGCGTTGGCAATGAAGGCGGCATAGCCGGGCGTGTCTATCAGGTTGAGCTTGGTATTTTTGTATTCGGCGTAGGCGGTGCCGAGATTGAGGCTGAGTTTGCGGCTGATTTCTTCTTCGTCAAAATCGGTCGGAGCGGTGCCGTCATCCACCCTGCCGAGACGGTTGCCGACTCCGGCGGCAAATAGCATCGCGGCGACGAGGGAGGTCTTCCCCGCGTCGCCGTGACCTACAATGCCCAAGTTTCTGATCTCCTGTGTCGAGTATGTTTTCATCACTTGGCTCCTTTGCGGAAATGGTTATCGAGTTGATGGAAAAACGAAACGGCCAGCCGCATCGTGCAGCGCGGGCAGGCAGTTTCAACGTGAAAGCAGTATCGCGCGCGTGAGCAAGCGGGTTTTCCGGTAAGTGAAACACGGAAGCCCCGCTTGCTCACGCGCGCGGTACCGTTAGCGGTTTTTTGAGAATCCGTTTGTGCCGGTCGCGGGCGGCCACGGGCAAGGCGAGTAGAGGCGGAACCGTTTGAATGATTGCGAAGCGTGCAGAGAGTCGTTGCCTGCTCATCCGCTCTTCCTCCAAATAAATTGGCGAATTCAGTTTGAAAATTTCGTGCGCGGGAATCGTCCGATGCGATTACGGGCGGATACTAGCACAGGCGATTTGGGGTGTGAAGATGGGCCAGGCGTGCCGCTCGAATTGCCTGCTTCCGGGCTTCGCCTATATGCTGTCTGTAACTTCATCACTGTTGCGACTGTCAGAAAATAGGATTTTAGGCATGCCACATTTACTGCAATTGCTTTTGCTGTTGGTCATCATCGTCGTGTGCGCTAAGGCTGCGGGGGCGCTCAGCGTGCGGTTCGGTCAACCTGCCGTCTTTGGCGAGATCCTCATCGGTTTGCTGCTCGGCCCTACGTTTTTAGACGTGTTGCACTTGGGCGTCTTTGCGCGCGGGGCGGAGGCTTATGCGGCACTCAACCATACGCTGAAAGACCTGGCTGAAATTGGCGTCATCCTGCTGATGTTCGTGGCCGGTCTGGAAACCGATTTGGTCGAGATGAAACGCGTCGGGCGCGCAGCCTTTTGGGCGGCGACAGGTGGCGTCATCTTGCCGATGTTGGGCGGCGCCCTGGTCGCGCGCGGCTTCGGCTACGGCTGGCGCGAAGCCATTTTTATCGGCACAGTACTCACGGCCACCAGCGTTTCGATCTCGGCGCAAACGCTGATGGAATTGAAGCAATTGCGCTCGAAGGAAGGCTCGACCATTTTGGGCGCGGCGGTGATTGATGACGTCATGGGCATCATCGTGCTTTCCTTCGTCGTCGCCTTTGCCGCCATTGGCAACGCACAAACCCAAACCGACACCACGCTGCCGCAATTGCTCGCCCTGCGCCTGTTTGATGGCAGCAAGCTTGCCGAGTTGAGCCTGGTCGTCGTGCTGATGACGGCTTTCTTTGTTCTTGCCACCTGGTTCGGCTGGCAGTATTTCGAAGCTTTGCTGGACAGGTTTGCGCGCACGCCTGCCAGCCAGGCGTTATTGGCAGGCGCTGTGGCGCTCGCACTGTTTTATGCTTTCATCGCACAATATGTGGGACAAGTCGCCGCCATCACGGGATCGTACCTCGCTGGCGTGTTGATGGCCCGCACGCGGTTCAAACACAAAATTGACGAGGGTATTCATCCACTCACCTACAGCTTCTTCGTCCCAGTCTTTTTTATTTCGATTGGCCTGGAAGCCAATGGACGCGAATTGCTGGCCGACACTTCAAAACTCGGGCTGCTGCTGGCCATCCTGCTGGTCGCCATCATTGGCAAAATTGTCGGCAGTGGCGCGGGGGCGCGGTTTTGCGGCTTCACCAATCAAGAAGCCCTGCGCGTCGGCATCGGCATGATCTCGCGCGGCGAAGTCGGGCTGATCGTGGCTGGTGTGGGGCTGTCCAGCGGAGTCATCGGGCAGCAAGTGTTCTCGATCATGGTGATTATGGTGCTGGTGACCACAATGGTGACGCCGCTGTTGTTGCGGCGGGTCTTCCCGCTTTGCGAAGAAGCGGTGGGGGTGGAAGTTTACGAATCCGTTGCCGGGATGGGCGAGACTGAAGAAAGCTTGGAATGAGTGCGCAGCCTGCAACCTGGGTACGCACGGCTTCCAGAGTGCAGGCTTCACTACCACAATCAAAGCAACTGTAGTGGTAAATCAGCCCGTATGCGGAAAGCGATGCGTACCCGGAACAAATCACTTCGCCTTTATGTCGTAACAGGTCAAGGCACCTTGATTCCGAATATAGAGTTTGCCGTTGAGCACTACCGGGTGTGCCCAGCTTTCGCGGCCCATGTCCTGAATTGGGAAGCGCCCTTTTTCGACATAAGCTTTCGGGTTCGCCTCCGCTAAACCGACCATCTGTTTTTCACCCAACAAAAAGAGCATACCGTCCGCATACGTCACAGCGCCTTTACCAACGCTGCGGTCGCGCCACATTACCTTGCCGGTGTTGAATTCCATGCAGGTCAGAATCTGATTCGAGAAACCGTACAGGTAGCCGTTCACCAACACCATCCCGCCGTGATGATTCATCATATCGCGGGTGAAATAAGCCTCTTGCGCCTTCACTTCCCCGCCCTGCGCCGACAGGTTGAGCAACGCCGCCCCGGTGTCGTAAGCCGAAGAGAAAAAGACTTTGTTGTCGGCAAACACAGGCGTGGTGCAATTGGCCGTGCGATTGGCCACCTTGTCGTACTGCCACATCAGCTTGCCATCACTGGCGCGCACGCCGACGGCGGCATTCGCCGTAAAGTTCATGTATGTGCGCACCCCGCCGATGTCGGCCACAATGTTGGAGGCGTACCCCGCGGTTGAACTCAAATCCTTCGCTCGCCAGATCTCCTGGCCGGTCATTTTATCCAGGGCGACGATGCCCGCTCCGCTCCCCCCCGGTGAAACGACTACACGATTGTCATCCACCAAAGGCGATTCGCTGATCAGCCAGCCCGGATTGCGTCCGCCGTAATCTTTCAAAATGTTCTTGCGCCAGACCGCCGAACCATCGCGTGCGCGTAAACAAGCCAGGTCGCCATTTTCGGTCAACACATAAACTCGGTCGCCATCCAACGTCGGCGTGCCGCGCGGCCCATTGCCGCGGCTTTCGCTTACTTTCGGCCCCAGCGAAGTTGACCAAATCGTTTTGCCATCGGCGCTATTCAAACAAAAGACCGTACTCGCCGCGCCGCTCGTGCCCTGCACATAAATGCGGCTGGCCTTGATGGCGAGCGAGCCATAGCCTTCGCCAAGCGTTGAAATAGCCCAGGTAACAGCCGGGCCGCTGGCGGGCCATTGTTTCAGAAACCCCGTCTCGGCGGACACTCCATTGCGCAGCGGGCCACGCCATTGCGGCCATTCCGCTTCGGCTGCGGTATTGCCGCTCGTGAGCGGAACGAGCGCCAGAGCGCCCAAAAGCAGCAGAGAAACTAGATATTTCATCAGCAAATCTCCTTAATGAAACTGTGAGCTTGTTTTGCTACGCACCGGGCATCGAACACCCGGTTTCTTTGTTTAGACCACAGCAAGTAAAACAACAAGGCCGTAATTATGAGTTACAGTGTATGACTAACATGGCACGAAGCTGGTTACATACAACCTGCCTGAAGACTCAACGCTCAATAATAAGTAGTTAATTTTCTGAATATTTACAGAGACTACCATAGGGATAATTAATTAAAAACAGACTCCCCAAAAAGGTCTTGCTGAGTATAATGCTGGCACCCAATCTACGATTGGTAACCAACCTGGAAATCCAAATAACTTGATATTTGACCTTGATGCCAGGTTCATCGCGGGGCGGCTTACGTAAGCCAAACCATCCAATCGTCGCGAACTCCCACTCGCTGTCGTTGGCACGACAGCGAAGTAAGATCACTCGTCAGCTTTAGTTTGAGGAGAGAGTTGCAATGGAATCACCGAACGCGTCTGCTAGGTTATGTAGTTTGAGTTTGGCATTCGGCTTAGTGTTAGCCGCTGCGTCCGCAAAGGCCCAAACCAATCCCAACAATAAAACCACCAACAAGCCTGCTGCCACAAACCCGACCCAATCCCAAAAAACACCGCTTTCTGAAGAAGAGAATCCCGAGATGATCGGCAAGCGGAATATCAACAAACACCAAGTCAATTTCTACAACCTTGAAAAGGAAGTGGCGATTGGCCGCCAGTTCGCGCGCGAAGTGGATCAGTCGGCCAAATTGGTGGAAGACCCCATCGTCGTCGAATACATCAACAAAGTCGGTCAAAACCTGGTGCTGCACTCAGACGCGAAGGTGCCGTTCACGATTAAGGTGATTGATAGCGACGAGGTCAATGCCTTTGCTTTGCCCGGCGGATTTTTTTACGTCAACAAAGGGTTGATCCTCGAAGCGGACAATGAAGCCGAATTAGCGGGGCCGATGGCGCACGAGATTGCCCACGTTTGCGCCCGTCATGGCGTCGAGCAAGCCTCCAAAGGGCAACTCGTCAATTGGGGCACCTTGCCCTTGATCTTCATGGGCGGCTGGGGCGGTTTTGGCGCGCGACAGGCAGCGAGTCTGCTGATCCCGATGGGGTTCTTGCAATTTTCCCGCAATGCCGAGAATGAAGCCGACCGTCTGGGCGCGCAATATATGTGGGCCTGCGGCTATGACCCACACGCCTTAGCGAGCTTCTTTGAAAAGCTCCAAACCAAGGACAAGAAAAAGCCCGGCACGCTGGCGCGCATCTTCAGCACGCATCCGATGACGGCGGATCGCATTGCCAACGTCAACGCGCTGATCGCCCGCTTCCCCGACCGCAACGAATACACGCTCAATACGTCTGAGTTCAATCAGGTCAAGGGGCGCCTGATCTCGATAACCAATGCCAAGGTCGCAGGTCGTGGTGGTTCCGATGCCGCCGCTGAAAACAAACGGCCCACGCTCAAACGCCGTCAGCCGGGACAACCGGAAGGTACCGACACGGGCGCTAGCGGCGGTGCTGAAGATTCCAAAGCGCCCGCTGATCGCCCCACGCTGAAACGCGGCGAACCGAAACCGGATAAACCAAACGATAAACCGACGGGCAATTAGCCAGTTTCGTTTTTCATCATTGTCTTCCACTTCAATTACGGGCAAGGCGCTGTAGCGCCTTGCCTTTTTTCTTTCTTATTCGCACAATGCCGCCGCAGACAACCAACTACCTGGTACGTTCAAATCATTTCAATCAACTTTCAAGGAGAAAGCTACGGATGAAGATCAAAAGCTTATCGCTGCTTGCCAGCGCCCTGTTGCTTTGCGCCGCAACTGCGTTGGCACAAACTCCAAGCCCCGCCCCGGTGTTGCCGAAACCGCCAAAATTGAAAAAAGAAAAAGGCTTCAAAGTGCTCTTCGATGGCAAAACGATGAACGGCTGGAAAGTCGCCGAGGAGAATCAAGCCTCTTGGACAGTGCAAGAAGGCACATTGCAGGCGCACGGCAACCGCTCTCATTTGTACTATGTCGGCGACCCGCAACCCTTCGTCAACTTCGAACTCAAAATTGACGCGTTGACGATGCCCAAATCAAACAGCGGCATCTATTTTCACACCGAATATCAAACGACCGGCTGGCCCAAGAAGGGCTTTGAAGTGCAGGTCAATCAAACCCACGGCGATTGGAAAAAAACCGGCAGCCTGTATGACGTGGTCAACGTGAAAGAAAACCTGGCCAAGGATAATGAGTGGTATAGCTATGACATCATCGTCAAAGGCAAACACGTGACGATCAAGGTCAATGGTCAAGTCGCCGTGGATTGGGAACAACCGGTGGATCAACAGCCTGGCAAAGATTTCGCGCGCATTCTCGACAAAGGCACCATCGCCCTGCAAGCGCACGACCCGGGCAGCACCGCGCGGTTTGCCAACATTCAAATCAAACGGCTGGATTGATTCGGCCCTGCTTTTTCAGCACAAGTGCATGGTCTGGCGCATCGGTCAACTTGGCTGATACGCCGGACTTTGAACCGGCTCGGCCACAGCTAACATCCGCCGCGCTGCCAGCTTCAAGTATTCCTGCTAAAAAAAACCTTCAGGCCAAGAAATGTTTTACCGAACCAAACCATCATGGTTGATCGGTGAAACTTGAACCCAATTTCGAGTGCTCTCCTGATCCACTGCGCTTTCATTGTTGGGCGCTCTGCCAGGACGCTTCACGGTTACGCCAGCACGACGCGTCTGTTTTACGACCTCAGCCACAAGGAGCGCAGCGCATTGGCATTTGGCAAAAGTCAGGTCTTAGTTCCGCTCAAGCAACATCGCACGAGTCACGTCCCCAGCCAGGAGCAGCGTCCTCAGCCAATATTTTCCTCCTTGCACAATGCTTATCTTACAGTCCATTGCCAAGCTTAAAACTGCGGGTTAAGATGCGCGCCGCTTTGATCGTAATCACCGCTGGCAAGCGGCGCTTTCAAAGCAGCCTTCACTTTCTGACCAGTCGCTAATTTTCAATTCAATCCGATTCCTGCGCGAGGGGTGTAAGCGCGCTTCGCAGGTGTTTTGTGCCGCGCCCGCCCTCGCCCAAACACAGCGTCTCACAAGGAGGCCTCGCGTGAAGATCAATCTTTCCATCAACGGGCAAGCCCACGCAGCGGATGTCGAACCGCGCTTGCTGCTCGTCCATCTCATCCGTGATGTCGCCGGCTTGACCGGCACTCACATCGGTTGCGAAACATCCATCTGCGGCGCCTGCACCGTTCACCTGAATGGCGCGGCAGTCAAATCCTGCTGTGTACTTGCTGTTCAAGCCGCTGGCGCTGAAGTCACGACTATCGAAGGTCTGGCCAGCAATGGCGCATTGCACGCGGTGCAAGAAGGCTTTTGGGAATGTCACGGCTTGCAATGCGGCTACTGCACGCCGGGCATGATCATGACCACGTGCGCACTGCTCACGGCCAATCCCAATCCCAGCGAAAGCGAGATTCGGCACGGGCTGGAAGGTAATCTGTGCCGCTGTACTGGCTACCAGAACATCGTCAAATCCGTGCAGTACGCGGCGGACAAAATGCAGGCCCAGGCTTAACAAAAGCCCGAACGAAAGGAGAGCACCGCAATGTCATTTATGGCGAAATACATGGGCCAAAAGGTCAAACGCACCGAAGACCCACGCTTGATTCAAGGCATCGGCCATTATGTAGACGACATCAAGCTGGCCGACACGCTGCACGTTGTCATCGTGCGCAGCCCCTACGCGCACGCGCGCATCACTTCAATCAACATTGACGCGGCCAAAAGCGCGCCCGGCGTCGCCGCTGTTTACACGGGCGCGGACGTCACTGGCAAAATCGGCTTCGTTCCCTGTGCGATGGCGCATCCCGAATTGAAAGTGCCGAAGTATCCTGTACTGGCCCAGGGCAAAGTCATCTTTGTCGGCCAGCCCGTCGCCGCCATTGTCGCTACAGACAAATACAAAGCGCGCGACGCTGCCGACCTGATCGAGCTTGAATACGAACCGCTGGATGTCATCAGCGATGGCGAAAAAGCCGTGCTGGCCGATTCCCCGCTCATCCACGAAGAGTTCGGCACCAACATCGCGCTCGTCCATCAGGCGGGCGCGGGCGATATTGACGCCGCCTTTGCCCAGGCCGACAAGATCATCACCCAAAAGCTGAATCACCAGCGCCTGGCGCCCATCTCCATCGAACCGCGCGGCGTGCTGGCGCAATACTTCCCCGGCGAACAGCAACTCAATCTCTGGTCATCCACGCAGATTCCGCATCTGCTGCGCACACAGGTCGCGATCATGCTCGGCGTGGCCGAAAACAAACTGCGTGTCATCACGCCCGAAGTCGGCGGCGGTTTCGGGTGCAAGCTGAACGTGTATGCCGAAGAGGCGCTGCTCGGCTGGATTGCGATGCAACACAAGCAGCCCGTCAAATGGATCGAAGGCCGCCGCGAAAACATGCAGGCCACCATCCACGGGCGCGGCCAAACTGGAACCGTGCAAGTCGCGGTCAAGAACGATGGCACGCTGTTGGGTTTGAAATACGACGTGATCGCCGACATCGGCGCGTACCACCAATTGTTGACGCCCGCGATTCCCACGCTGACGGGGCTGATGCTTTCGGGCTGTTACAAGATTCCGGCCATCGCGATGAAATGCACCGAGGTCTTCACCAACAAGATGGCGACCGACGCCTATCGCGGCGCGGGGCGGCCCGAAGCGACCTATCTGGTCGAACGCCTGATGGATTGCGTCGCGCGCGAATTGCAGATGGACCCGATTGAACTGCGGCGCAAGAACTTTCCCAAACCCGACGACTTCCCTTTCGCCACCGCCTGCGGCGTGGTCTACGACAGCGGCGATTACGAACAGGCCTTGCAAAAAGCGATGGCGATGGCCGATTACGCCAAGCTGCGCCAAGAGCAAGCCGCCGCACGCGCCGCAGGCCGCGTGATGGGCGTCGGCGTTTCGACCTACGTCGAGATTTGCGCGATGGGGCCGAGCGCCGCAATGCCCGCCGGTGGTTGGGAAAGCGCCACGGTGCGCGTCGAACCCACCGGCAAAGTCACCGTGCTGACCGGCGTTTCGCCGCACGGACAAGGCGAAGAGACGGCTTTCGCCCAGATCGTCGGCGATATGCTGGGCATTGATATGAACGACGTGCTCGTCGTACACGGCGACACCGCCATCGTGCAATACGGCATCGGCACCTTCGGCTCGCGCGGCCTGGCGGTCGGCGGCGCAGCATTGGTTTACGCCACCGAAAAAGTCGTCAACAAGGCGCGCAAGCTGGCTGCGCACTTGCTGGGCACGGATGAATCGAGCCTGACCTTTGAGAACGGCAAATTCGTCGGCGCGCCCAATGACAAGGCGCTGACGATTCAGGAAGTCGCGCTGGCCGCGCACACTGCCGCCAGCTTGCCCGAAGATTTCGAGCCGGGTTTGAACGCGACGCATTTTTTCGAGCCGAAGAACTTCACTTATCCCAACGGCACGCACATCTGCGTGGTTGAGATTGACCGCGACACGGGCGAACTTGAGATCAAGCGCTACATCGCCGTGGACGATTGCGGCAACCAGATCAACCCCATGATCGTGCAAGGCCAGGTGCACGGCGGCATCGCGCAGGGCCTAGCCCAGGCGTTGTTTGAAGAAGTCGTCTATGACGAAAACGGCCAGTTGCTGACCGGCGAGTTGATGGATTACGCCGTGCCCAAAGCGCATCAGTTGCCGCATTACGAACTCGATCACACGGTCACGCCTTCGCCCGTCAATCCGCTCGGCGCAAAAGGAGTCGGCGAGGCAGGCACGATTGGCTCGACGCCCGCCGTCGCCAATGCCGTGATTGATGCGCTCGCGCCCTTCGGCGTCAAACATCTCGATTTACCATTACGGCCAGAAAAAATCTGGCGCGCGATGAACCCTTAACCGCTCGGCAAAAAGGAGGCAGTTCAAATGGCAAAACAACCGCTCACGAAAACCGCTGCAACCCCGCCTGCGCCGCCTGCGCTCTTGATGCTGCGCCATCATGGTGGGCTGCGCGGTCTTGAATCCACCGCCGGTTCACAACTTTTCGAAGGGCGTTTCGGACGTATGTTCCGCACATTACCGGCGGCGGAGTTCCCCGATACCGCGCTGGAAGAATTGGCGAAGCTCGGTCACATGACAGCGGAGGCCGAGGCTACCCCGACGCCGGAAACCGAAGCGGACGCCGAAGAAAACACGGGCATCGCGGCGGGCTTCACCTATCTAGGTCAATTCATAGATCACGACCTGACCTTCGATCCGATGAGCAGTTTGCAAAAGCAAAACGACCCGGATGAGTTGACCGATTTCCGCAGCCCGCGCTTCGACCTGGATTCGCTTTACGGACGCGGCCCCGATGACCAGCCCTATCTTTACGAAGACGATGGGCTGCGCTTCAAACTGGGACGCGCACTGACCGGCAGCGCCCTTGACGCCAAGGTACGCGACCTGCCGCGCCACGCCGCGAGCACGCCCGGCAGCCGCGCGCGCGCCCTGATCGGCGATCCGCGCAACGATGAAAACGTTATCGTGTCGCAATTGCACGCGACGATGCTGCGCTTTCACAACCGGATGGCGGCTTTTCTGACTACGGGCGGACAGCCGCCCAGCTTTGCCGAGGTGCAACGCCAGGTGCGCTGGCATTATCAATGGGTCGTGCTCAACGACTTCCTGCCCACCATCGTCGGCAAAGACACGGTCGAAGCCGTGCTGCCGCACCTGAAAAAGAAGGAAAGCATTTATGAGCACAAACCCAACCTGCGTTTCTTTCACTGGCGCAGCCAGCCGTACATGCCGGTGGAATTCGCCGTGGCCGCCTATCGCTTCGGCCATTCGATGATTCGCCCGCAATACCGGCTCAACACCACCATTCTGAGCGGCGGCATTGACGGCAAAGGGCGTTTCGCCATCTTCACGCCCGACGACGGCGTGCTGGGCCTCAACGGCTTCCGCGAGTTTCCGGCCAACTGGGCGATTGATTGGAGCCTCTATTTCGACTTGGGTAACAACGCGCCGAAATTCGGGATTAAGCGCGTGCAGCCCGCCTACAAAATTGACAGTTCGCTGGTCAATCCGCTCGGCATGTTGCCCGAATCGGTCGCGCGCCAGATTCGCTCACTGGCCGAACGCAATTTGAAACGCGGCGTGCGCATGGGCCTGCCGTCGGGTCAAAGCGTGGCGCGGCTGATGGACATCGAACCAATCCCCGACGACAAACTGCGCGTCGGCAAAGCCACCGAAGAAGACGGCCCTAACAATCCCAAACTGACTGACTTGTCGCCGGCCTTCCGAGACAACGCGCCACTCTGGTATTACGTGCTGGCCGAGGCGCAACAGCAATTCAAAAAAGACAGCACCCCGATACGCCTAGGCCCGGTGGGCGGACGCATCGTGGCAGAAGTTTTCATCGGCCTACTGCTCGGCGACCAGCATTCCTTCCTGGCGCAATGGCCGAGTTGGAAACCGGAGCCGTCGTTCATGAACAAAGGCAAGTTCGGCATCGCCGAGTTGGTCAAACAAGCGCTGCTGGCTTGAACCTAAACGGTTCAAGCCGCCGCGTCTAACAACCGTGGAGACACTATGATTCCCAGCAATTTTGCCTATCACGCGCCGGACACCCTCGAGACAGCGCTGCAACTGCTCGACCAGCACGCCGACGACGTCAAGATTCTGTCGGGCGGCCACAGTTTGCTGCCGGTACTGAAACTGCGGCTGGCCGCGCCCGCCGTGCTGGTGGACATCGGACGCATTGCGGCGTTGCGTGCAATTAAGATTGAGAACGGCGTCATCCGCCTCGGCGCCAACGCCACACATGCGGCTATCGCTGCATCCGCCGAAATCAAACAACACTGCCCCCTGCTGGCCGAAACCGCCGCGCAAATCGGCGATCCGCAAGTCCGCAATCGTGGCACCATCGGCGGCAGCCTCACGCACGCTGACCCGGCGGCGGATTGGCCCGCCGCGATGCTGGCGCTCAATGCCGAAATCGTCGTCCGCAGCAGCAGCGGCGAACGCGCGATTCAGGCGGCGGATTTTTTCGTGGACATGCTGACCAGCGCCGTTGAACCCAACGAGATCGTGACCGAGATCCGCGTGCCAGTGCCCGCACAACCAAAGGCGGCGGCCTATTTGAAGGTCGCGCAGTCGGCCTCTGGTTTCGCCTTGGTCGGGGTGGCCGTGCAACTCAAACTCAACAATGGACAATGCGAAGAAATCAGCATCGGCGTCACCGGCCTCGCGCCCAAGGCCTACCGCGCCAAAGCCGTCGAAGATGCATTGCGCGGCAAAACCCTGGACGCAGCCGCCATCAGAGCGGCAAGCGGCCAAGCCGATGCCGATGCCAGCGATGCGCTGGGCGACATCCATGCTTCGGCAGATTACCGGCGGCATCTGAGCCGGGTTTACGCACAGCGGGCCATCAATGCCGCCCGGAGCAGAGCCTAGCGAGTTTTACTTCTGGCGTCAGTGAATGCACCAGCGCTAAGTTGGCGCCTTCACTGACGGTTACTTTTTCGCGCCAACCGCTGCCCGATTGAGCAGGCAAGCTGCTGATTAGCCCCGCCTGTCTGTTTTGAGTGGGCCATTACCAGCACTCGCCAAACACTCGGCCTGACCGGCCACCACCAAAAACTTTTTCCCGGAGACTGCGCCCATGAAAATTTCCACCTTTGCCGACAAAACATTTTTGATCGAGAACAACGAGGCCCGCATTCGCCGCGACGACAATCTCGCCCTCACTGCCACCTTCGCGGCGGGTGACCCCTTGCCGCCCGGCGCGCTGGTAGGCGCGCCCAAAATCATTCCCAAACGGACGGAAGTGCGCGTCACAGAGGTGCGCGTGGATGAGGCACGCACCGTTTTTGTGCGGGCGCAACCGGTCAACGCAACCCTCAACCTGCCGGTGGGCTGGACGTTGGCGGCCAATTTGGAAGGGCAGTTTTTGAATGAGATCATCGGCTTCGCGCCAGACAATTTGGAGTTGCCGCCGCAAGGTGACAACTTCACCGTGACCGACAACAAAGCGCTCATCCGCAATGGGCCGCCCGATTTCACTTCGACTGGTACCAAGCTCATGCCGGGTGCTTTCGTGCTGGTTGCCCAAGCATCCAAAAACACCGACCCGCTTGGTAAATTCGTCAAACTCAGTGAGGGTTCACTCGTCGCGGGACTGCCGCAGCCGGGGGCGGAACTCGGCTGGACGGCGGCGGCCAATCTGACGCCCGGTTGGGGCACGGCCTTTTCGTCGCCGAGTTGGCTGGATGAAAAGGGGCCGAACGCCTGTTGGGAACGCGGTCGCTATCTAGGCCCCAAATTGCTGGTCAACATCGTGGGCGTGGGCAGTGAGATGGAACAAATCACGTTGGACAGTCTCGAACCCTATTTGCGCTTGATCGAAGCCGCCGCCAAAAAGAATCTGGTCATTGCGGTGGAAAGCGGCTTCCGCACGTTCCCGAGCCAGGTGCGGCTTTTCCAGGCTTTCAAAGCAGGGCAAGGAAATAAAGCCGCTGAGCCGGGCCGTTCCAATCATCAGCATGGCCAAGCCTTTGATCTGAACACGCGCGGGTTTGATGGAAGCCCAGTTTACGACTGGCTGAAAAAGAACGGCCCGCGCCTGAGCTTCATTCGCACGGTCAACAAAGAGCACTGGCATTGGGAATACCGGCCTGAAGAAGCCGCCGCGCTGGCGGCCAAGGGGAAATTTGCGTTGGCTAGCGTTACTCGCTAAGCTCCGTTCAAATGCGTAGCCGGGCAAGCCGCGCCTGGTTACGCTTCGTCGCATAGCGGTAAGTTGGGCGCCCACCTTACCGCTTCCCTTGAGAGTGGAAACCAATCTATGAAGATCGAAGGCTCGCACACGCTCAAAATCCCGCGCGCGCAATTGTACCGGATGTTGATTGACCCGGTGGTGATTCAACGCTGCGTGCCGGGTTGCGAGGCGCTTGAAGCGCACGAGGATGGAACTTACAAGATGACGTTGAAGGCCGGCGTGGGTTCGGTCAAAGGCGTCTTTAACGGCCAAATCAAGCTTGACGAACTGCGTGAGCCTGAGCATTACAAAATGATTGTCGAGGGCACGGGCAAGGTCGGCTTTGTCAAAGGCGCCGGCCTGCTCGATCTGGTCGAACAAGGCAATGAAACCATCGTCAATTACACTGGCGATGTCAGCATCGGCGGCAATATCGCCAGCGTGGGCCAGCGTATGGTACAAGCGGCGGCCAAAATGATGGCCGGGCAATTTTTCAAAGCTGTCGAGGCTGAAGCCAACCCTGATGAAGCTCCCAAGCCAGGGTTGGTCAAACGTTTGATGAATCGTGTGGCGGGAAGTGCCGAAGATTCCGCGACGCCCCCTGAACAACCGTGAGGTTTTGATGTCCAATCTGCTAAAGCTTTGTTTCCTGCTGTTGTTCGCCTCCCCCACGGCATTCGCCCAGCTCAACGCCAAACTGCTCGGTCAACTTAACCCTTACCCCGGTATACACAATCGTTACGGCGATATTTGGGGCGAAGGTCAGTATGCCTATCTCTGCTCGTATCAAGGCAGCAACGTCACGATCATTGACATCAGCGATCCGCGCGCGCCCAAAGTGGCGGGCGTTTTTGAACCGCCGGGCGGCCCCTCCTTGCGCGATGCCGTAGTCCTGAATGGCATCGGCTATTTTTCCAGCGATGACGGCAAGGGGCTTTACATCGTTGACGTGCGCGACCCCAAAAACCTGCGGCAACTCAGCAACATCACCGCCGCCCAGAGCGGGCATAATAACGTCCACGAGATTTCGGTCAGTGAAGGCTTTCTTTATGAAGCCGATTCGCGCACGCCGCGCGTCAAAGTAATTGATGTCAGCGATCCGGCGCGCCCGGTTTTCAAATGGGACATTGATTGCCAGACCACCGGCGCGGTGCACAGCGCGCTCGCCATCAACGGGCGCTTATATGCTTCCGGCCTGGGCGGCTCGACGGAAATTTATGACGTGCGCAATACGGCAACCACTGCGCCGCGCCGTCTGGGCGTGGTCGCTTCGGGGCTGGCTTCGCACAGCAGTTGGCCCAGCAATGACGGGCGCGTATGGGCCACGTGCAGCGAACGCGACAACGGCGACACGCGCTTGTATGACCTCACCGATCCCGCCACGCCGCGCCTGCTTTCGACCATCACCGCCGCGTCTATCGGCATTGACGCCTTCACGCCGCACAACCCCGTCATCGTCGGCAACCTGCTGTTTGTCGCGTGGTATCAAGCGGGCACCCAAGTCTTCGACATCACCGATCCCACGCGGCCCGTGCGCGTCGGCGAATATGACTGCTATCCCGGCCCGCTTTGCCCAAACAATTTTTGCTACGCGGGCAATTGGGGCGTCTATCCGTTTCTGGGCCTGGATCGCGTGCTGTTGAGCGATCTGGATGGCGGTTTATTCATCGTAGACTTCAGCGCGGCGGGCACCGGGGTGAAAACGGTTTCCGCCGCCAGTTTCAGCCCTGCGGCGATCACGCCAAAAGCCATCGTAGCGGCCTTTGGCAGCAATTTGGCGGGCGATACCCGCGCGGCGTTGACCCAACCCTTGCCCACCGATTTGGCGGGCGTGCGCGTGAGCGTGCTGGATTATGCGGGCGTCGAACGCGCAGCCCCGCTGTTTTTCGTTTCCCCGGCCCAGATCAATTATCAAATCCCTGCCGACAGCAAGCCCGGCCCGGCGTTGGTCAAAGTCAGCAGCAGCGATGGCACGGTGCGCCAAGGGGCGACGACGATTTTGCCCACCGCGCCGGCCATGTTCACCACCAACCAAGCGGGCAACGGCCCCGCTGTCGCGCTGGATGCCCTGACTTATAGGCCCGCGCCCTTTGCGGCGACGCGCGCCAATGGCGAGCCGAATATCATCGCGCTGTTCGGCACCGGCTTGGGCAATGACGCCACGGATGCTGCCCTTGATGTCGGCAGCAATGTCAGCGCCACACTCAACGCCGTGCCCGTTACCGTGCTGTATGCGGGCGCGACGCCCGGCCTGACAGGCTCGAATCAAATCAACATCGTTTTACCCACGGGATTGACGGCTGGTGAATACCGGCTGACGATCTGGCGCAATGGCATCGGCAGTAACGAAGTCACCCTTGCCATTCGCTGATGAAACCAAAACATGAACGCTGCACGCATCACCCTCGACAACCTCGAAAAATACGGCGAGTACGTCTCGACCTGGTTTGAAGGCCACAGCTTTACCAATGTCGAGCGCTATGCCGCCGCCTGCCGTTTGGCTGAAGTGTTGCGTGCGCACGGCGCGCAACCGGGCGACCGCATCGTCGTGATGATGCTCAATTCGCCCGATGTCGCCGCAGCTTTCACCGCCATCTGGGCCATCGGCGCGGTCATCGTGCCGGTCACGCCGATGTGGACGGCGCGCGAAGTGCGCTATGTCTTGCAGGATTCCGGCGCGCGCTTGGTCATCACTTCGCCCGAATTGGCAGCGCGGTTGAAAGAAGCGTCTGCTGACTTGCCCGGCTGCAACACAGTGCTGGTCATCGGCGCGACTGCGGTTGCAGGAGTCACCGACATCACCGCCGCCTACGACCAGGCCCAGCCGTTTGAACAAGTGGTGGATTGCGCGCCGGACGAGTTGGCGCTGTTGCTTTACACTTCAGGCACCACGGGCAACCCCAAAGGCGTGATGCTCAGCCACGACAATCTGATTTTCATCGCCGATGCGGTGTATGCCAACAGCAGCGGCCTGGGCCAGATTCGCGGCATGCAGGTGTTGCCGCTCAGTCACATTTACGGCGTGCTGATGATGAATCTGGGCGCACGGATGGGGAATGCCAGTTACATTCTGAAACACTTCGACGCGGGCCAGGTGCTGCAACTCATCGAGAGCTTCCGCGTGCAACGCCTGGCCGTGGTGCCGACGATGTTGACGCTGCTCATCAATCACCTCGACCGCGCGAAATACGATTACGCCTCGCTCGAAGCCGTCGGCTCCGGCGGCGCGCCTTTGTCTGAAGCGACGCGACAGGAATTCGCGCGCCTCTTCAATTGCCGCGTCACGCAGGGCTACGGTTTGTCCGAAAGCTCCGGCGCGCTGACCGGCTTTCATCACGACGCTGAATACCGCGTCGGTTCGGTCGGGCCGGCCTTGCCCGGCGTCGAACTGTGCGTGATGGATTTCAACAACCAAGTTTTGCCGCCCGGCGAGATTGGCGAACTCTGCTCGCGCGGACGGCACATCATGCAAGGCTACTTCAACAACCCACAGGCCACTGCTGACTCGATCATTGAAGGTTGGTTGCACACCGGTGACGTTGGTTGGATGGACGCGGACGGTTACGTTTACATCACCGACCGCAAAAAGGATTTGATCATCAAAGGCGGCGAGAACATTTCGCCGCGCGAAATCGAGGAAGGCATCTACGCGCACCCGGCCATCGCCGAAGCCGCCGTCGTCGGCGTGCCCGATGAACTTTATGGCGAAAACCTGCTGGCGGCAGTCGTGCTGAAACCCGGCCAGGCGCTTTCAGAGGAAGAGTTGAAGCAGCACCTCAGCGGTTATGTGACCAAGTTCAAAGTACCGGGGCGGGTTGTCTTTCTGGGTGCTTTGCCGAAAGGCTCGACCGGCAAGATTCTGAAGCGGGCGATTAAAGAACAGTTCGCAGGCTGACCCTGGGTACGCACCGCTTCCAGCGTGCGGTCTTGGTAGTTTGTACCTTGGTTTCCATTGCGTCTTACATCACACCTGCACGCTGGAAGCGGTGCGTACCCAGGGTGCTCACATCAAGATTTTCTCTTTGGCGCGCGCCAACACCACATCTAACAATTCAACGCGACTGCCGCCGCCCTGCGCAAAATCCGGCTTGCCGCCGCCGCGCCCGCCCAGTTCTTCACACGCAGCCCGCAACAAGGCATTCATATCGCCTGACGCATCCGCCGCACGCGCAAAGATGAGTTTGACGCCGCTCGCCTGTTCTGTTGCCAGCAAAGCGACCACACCCGATTGCGCGGCCAATTTGTGCGCCAGCATTTTGACTTCATCCAAGCCACGGTCAGTGAAAGTGCGCACGATCACGCGCAAGCCGTTGCTGACGCCCACCGCTGAAAGAAGCTCTTGTGCTTCGAGTTGCGCGGCGGATTCGGCGAGCAGGCGGCTGCGCTTTTGTAGCGCCTTGTGTTCATCCACCAGCCGCGTGACCGAAGCGACTGTTTCGTCGCGGCCCACCGTGAACTGGCGCGCCAGCGTGTCGGCGATACGATTGTTGAGGCGATAGTCACGCAAGGCGCGCGTGCCGCAGACGAAATCCACCCGCATCATTTGCTTGGCCCGTTCCCACCCGCGCACCGCTAGCAAACCGACTTCGCCCGTCTGTTTGGCGTGCGTGCCGCCGCAGGGCGACCAATCGAAATCGGCAATCTCAATGACACGGATGCAATCGCTGATGAAGCTTTCTTTACGCAAGGGCAAGTCGGCGGCCTCTTCGGGTGTGACCTCGTGAATCCGCAGCGGGCGGTTGTCGAAGATGACTTGGTTGGCTAACTCTTCGGCGCGCTCGATGGCGTGCTCGATTTCGTCAGGTTGCAATTCCAGCGCGAGATCAATCTGCGTGACAGTATCGGCGATACGGAAGCCTTTGGTTTCGGCACCGAACAGTTGAAAGAAGGCTTGCGAAAGGATGTGCTGACCGGTGTGCTGTTGCAGCATCTCGCGGCGGCGCGCCCAATCAATCGAACCGTTGACGGTATCGCCAACCCGGAATTCATTGTTGTCGTCCAGATAATGCAGGATGCGGCCCGCTGCGTCAGCCGCGACATTCAGCACGACCGCGCCATCAATCCGCCCGGCATCGCAGGGCTGGCCGCCGCCTTCGGGATAGAACGCCGTTTGATCCAGCACCAGCACGCGCTGTTGCTCTTCGACCCACGACTCGACGACACGCGCGGTAAACCGGGTCAAATGGGAATCTTGCCAATAAAGTTTGGTGGTCATCGTTGGAAATCAAAACGTAGTTGCGCCGCAGATGAACGCGGATAAACGCCGATTTGCATGGGGTTGATCGGCGTTTATCCGCGTTCATCTGCGGCTAAATTTTGAGGTCAGCGCAACCGCGGCACAGCGATCGTAAAGGACACGGTGATCAACCGGCCACTGCGTTGAAATTGCGACCAGATGCGATAGTTGCCCGGACGCGGGAAGAAGGTCTCAAACGTAATATCGGCACTGCCCGTTAACTGGCTGCGCTCCACGCCTTCGGGAATCATCTGGGCGGGATGCGAATGCAGGTAATCCGTCGCGTCTTCGCTCAGAATCAGCGTATGCCCCCACGCGCCCAGATAGGGCTGCAAATCGTTGACCGGCTGACCGGTTTTCTCGTCGGTCAGGTGGTACTTCAATTCCGCTGGCTTGCCGGCATATGGTTGCGCCGGTTCAAAGTGCAACTCGAAGCGTGTGCCGTCAAGCGTCTTGGTCAGCAGCTTATCCGGGACAAGCTTGGCTTGCGCCGAAAGCAGGTCGCCACGAAAGCCTGCGGTGACCAAGTAATGATGGATGACCTGCGGCGTGCCGCCTTTGGGGAAGAAGTCGCAAAAGATTTTGTAATACCCCGCACGCGGCAACATGGTTTCGATGATGAAGCTGCCATCGGCCTGTTGGGCTGGGTGTATGTGCTGGAATGCTTCGAAATCCTGACTGACGACGAAGAGGTGAAACGGCATGTCATGCAGGATGTTGAACTCTTTGATCTGTTTTTCAGAGATCGGATGAAAGATGGTGAAGCGCAATTTGACCGGCGCTCCGGCGCGCGGCGCTTTGGGGGTGGCTTCCAGCTTGACGAGGTAATCGGTTGATTCGGGCGGCGCGGATTTGACCAGCTTCATATTGCAGCGCGGGCAATTGCCCGGCTTGTTGTCGGTCACTTCGGGATGCATCGGACAGAGATAAAAATCATCACTGCCGGTCGCGGCGGCGGGTTGTGCGACCAGTTTCATTTGGCACTTGGGGCACTTGCCGGGCACTTTGCTTTGCACGTCGGGGTGCATGGGGCAGACATAGACGACGGACGCGGGCGCTTGCTGATCTTGCGCCAAACCGCCCAGTGGTAAGAGGACACAGGTCAAACCGCCGAACAAAAATTGTCTTCGCGCTGGATTCATATTTTCAGTTGGTAAGCGGTTGCTCTTGGTGCGCGCGCAACCAGGCTTGTAATTCGTCCACGGATTTCAGTTCCAAGAGGCTCAACTCCCGGATGCGTTCAAAGGGCAGCGCCAGCAGTTGCGTTTTTGTCTCCGTCCCCAATTCGCCCAGCCGCAGTTGCAAGAGGTTGAGCAGAATCTCGCCGCCGCCTGTTTGCACTCCTTTCGCGATTCCCATGCGTTCGATGGTTGTGACGTAAGGCATCTTTCTTTCCTCCTCGAAACGGTCAATTTCGTCGCGGTATTCGTGCTGCAAATCTGCTGGTAAGAACATAAGCCAATCAAGGAAGCGAAACAACCCGATGATCGTGAGTTCGTCATAGCCCCGGTCATAGAGCAGTTTGGTCAATTCCAGTTTGTCGGCCAGCCGTTGCTGCGGCGCGCGCCGAGCCTCCAGCATGCGCAAATGCGCCATCACGACAATCGCAAAAGGATTGGCGCTTTGTTCCAACTCCGCCCAGCGCGTTTGGTAATCAAGCAGCTTGACGACCGAAAACTGTAGCCGCAGCGTCGTACCCAGCAATTCGTATTGAAAGGCGCGCGGACGCCAACGCCGTTGTCCGTCAGTCAGAATAACAAAGGTCGCCACGCGCTGGTTGAAGCGGTCGCTGAGGCGGTGATGATAGACATAGATGCGTTCAGCAAAAGCCTGTTCGCGCTGGCCCTGCACCTCGGCGTGAATGAGCGCCACTACATCCTCGCCCGATTTCAGCCAGACCTTGACCAGTTTATCCACCGCGCGGCGACCCAGGGCGGCATCGGCCGTGAGCTTTTGCAGCTCTTTGTCGAGAAACTCATAACCGCGCGCCCAATCAATCTGCGCGTGCGCGGCAGGAAAGAAGAACGCCATGAACGCCTCAAAGAAACGGTCGAGCAAATCTTTCCACGGGCTGTCTTGATCGGGCGTAACCATCGGCGGCTAACCTCATCAAGTTGATTTCGCGGCGGCCCGTTCCGCCGCCGCCTGCATCCAGGCCTGCAATTTTTCCATATCGCGCGCCACCGTGCGCGCGCCGGCAAAAAGCACGAGCGCCAGTACCAGCGACACCACCGGCGCAATATAAAAGGCGCTGTGCAAGCCGCTGGCGCGGGCCGCTTCCGCCGTGACCAAGCCGCTGGCGCGCGCGACGGCGGCGTAATGATCGCTCAGATTGCCCAGAATCTTCGCGCCGAACGCGCCGCCCAGCATGTACATCGCAAAGAAATAGAGCGCCATCGCCGTGCCGCGCAAACTCGGTTCGACCACGTCTTGCACAACCGGATACACCGTCACGTAATAAACATAGATCAACATCCAACCCACGCCCATCAACAGCATAAAACTCAGCAACGAGCCTTTGGGTCGTTCGAGCGCGAGGAAGATACAAGGCGTCGAAATCAACAATGAAAACGCCGCCAGCAACATGCGTCCCTTGGCGCTGCGTTTGCGCACCCAGTCCGCGCCCCAGCCACCGCCCAGCAACCCCACGATGCCGACCGCACCCAAGACGACAGCGGAAACATAACCGGCCTGATCTACCGGCAAGCCGTGATAGCGGCCCAGGTAAAGCGGCATAAATGAATTGACGGCGTAGGCGTTGAAATTGTGCAGCGCGCCCGAAAGGATGATCCACCACATCGTCGGAATGCTGAACACGCGCCGGTAAGGTTCCCAGCCAGTATGATGCTCGTGCGCAATCTTGACCGCTTCGGTGCCGCCGCGCGCCGGTTCGCGAATCCAGAGCGCCAGTCCGGCGAGCAGCAAGCCGGGCAGCGCGGCCAGCATCAGCGTCTTGCGCCAGCCGTAATGCAAGGCGATGACCCCGCCGAACATGTTGCTCAGAAAAATTCCAATCGGCAGCCCCATCATGAAAATCGAAGTCGCCCGCGCGCGCCGATTCGCCGGGTATAAATCTCCGATCAACGAATTGGCGGCGGGCGAGCAACTGGCCTCGCCCACGCCAACAAACATCCGCGCAATAAACAGCGAGCCATAGCTCCAGGCCAAGCCGCCCATCATCGTAAAGAGACTCCACAATCCCACTCCAATACTAAGAATCTTTGTGCGTCTGCCGCGATCCGCGAGACGGCCCAAGGGCACGCCGACAAAGGCGTAGATCAAGGTGAAAGCCATCGCCATGTTGCCGAAATCAGAATCGGTCAGCTTGAATTCATCAATGACCGGCTTGCCAATAGAAGCCGCGATTTGCCGGTCAAAAAAATTCATCGTGTTGATGGCGAACAAAACCGTCAACGCAAACCAGGCTTGTTGATTGCCCGCTGACGTGGATAAGGTGGACGGGGCGGACTGCGCGTGTTGTTTCATAGCAGCTTCCGTGCGCAACCGTAACGGGAAATCCGGGCGGTTTGCCGCGCCAGCGCCGTCACGTGCGAAAGTAATGCTTGTTGATGGATTCAGGTGATGTGGAAAAAACGCGCGCCATTGTCGCTGAAGCCTGCCGCTTTGACAACGCGCCGTTGACAGAGTTGTCGGCGTTGCTCTAGCTTTGCTCCGTTATCGCAAAAGCAATCAAAATTCCTTCTTCCTGCGCATAATTCAAGGGCAGCGCCAGGGAAGAGCAAACGAGACAGTACCGCGCGCGTGAGCAAGCGGCGGTTGGAACGTTGCCCCCTTGCGCCAAACCTACGGTGCCGCTTGCTCACGCGCGGTACTGTCACAGTCGCCGCGCTTGGTCTGAACTGCATTGGCACGCCAAGTTCATGTAAGGGCAGCAACAGTCCGCAAGATTTACAGGAAGAATTCCCTTTCCAGCAAAAGACATAATGTTCAAAGACAAACGGCTGATCCCGATCTTTATCGTCGTCTTTATTGATCTGTTGGGTTTTAGTTTGATCCTGCCGCTGCTGCCTTATTACGCCAGCACCGTCGGCGCCTCCCCGCAAACAATCGGTTATCTGGTGGCCTCCTATTCGCTCTGCCAATTTCTGGCCGCGCCCTTTCTCGGCGCCTGGAGCGACCGCTATGGCCGCCGCCCGTTGCTGCTGTATAGCCAGATGGGTTCGTTGCTAGGCTTCATCCTGTTGGCGCTCGCGCCGAATTTGCCGAACGCGCTATTGTGGCTGTTCGTCTCGCGCATCATTGACGGCATTTCAGGCGGCAACCTGACGATTGCCCAGGCCTACATCAGCGACATTTCCGCGCCGCAAGAACGCGCGCGGAATTTCGGGATGATCATCGGTGTTTCCTTCGGCCTGGGTTTTCTGCTGGGGCCGACGTTCGGCGGCTTCCTCTCGCGCTGGGGGTATAGCGTGCCCGCTTTGGCCGCCGCGTTGTTGGCCTTCTCCAGCATTCTGGCGACGTACTTTCTGTTGCCGGAAACCCAACATCAAGGCGACGAACAGCGCGTGACGGGCGTGAGAGCTTATACGCGCGTGCTCGAATACCTGAACCTCACCGCCGTGCGCCAATTGCTCTGGGTCTTCCTGTTCAATGCGCTGCCTTTCTCGCTCTACGTCACGATGTTTGCGCTGTTTGCCAAAACCCAACTCGCTTTCACGGCGGAGCAGACGGGGTATTACCTGGGGTTTGTCGGCTTGCTGGGCATCATTTGGCAAGCGAGCGCCATTGGCCCGCTGACAAAGCGGGTCGGCGATCACAAAACCTTGCTCATCGGGCTGGCGCTGAGCGCCGCCGGCTTGTTCGCGGTCGCCTTTGTAGATGTTTGGTGGAAGCTGGGCTTCGTGGCGTTGCTCTTCTCGTTAGGCCACGGGTTGGCGCGGCCTTCATTGACCAGTCTGATTACACAGGCCGCCCCGCCTAATCGGCGCGGCGGCGTATTAGGCGCAGCGACCTCCTTAGAAAGTTTTTCGCGCATCATTGCGCCGATCCTGGGCGGCTGGATCATTGCAGTGCATCCGACCTGGCTGGGCTGGCTGGGCGGCCTGCTTTATTCGGTGGCCGTGGCTATCGCGTTTACGGTAACGGTTACGCCGAACGAATAGTCACGGAAATGTAACCGTCACAGACGACCTCACGTCTTTAGAGTCAACCATCGTCAAACGAGCCGTATTCGCAATTGAACACTATCCAGAAGGGCAGAAAAGCCGTCGCTGCTCTTCGCGGGAGCTAACGATGAAAAAAGCACTCTTCTTCGGGCTGATGTTTTGCCTGCTCGGTTCAACGTTTTTCTTCTCCACCCAAGCACAAGTGCAGGAAGTACGCGAAAACACCGGCGCGGCAGCCGCCTGGCGCGCGTTGTTGCGTTTGCGCACGACGGCCACCGTCTTGCACACCACGGCGCATCCTGATGATGAAGACGGCGCAATGCTCACCTGGCTGACGCGCCACGAAGGCGTGCGCACCGGGCTGCTCACGCTCAATCGCGGCGAAGGCGGCGCGAATGTGGTCGGGTCGGAGCTGTACGATCAACTCGGCATCCTGCGCACCGAAGAGTTGCTGGCCGCCGGGCGCTATTACGGCGTAGACCAGATGTTCACGCGCGTGACCGACTTCGGCTTTTCCAAGCGGATGGACGAAACGCTCGAACACTGGGGCAAAGAGGTCGTGTTGAAAGACGTGGTGCACGCCGTGCGGCTATATCGGCCCGACGTGATCATTTCCAGGTTTCACGGTAAACCGCGCGACGGCCATGGCAATCATCAGACCGCCGGATTGATGAGCGCCGAGGTCTTCAAAGCCGCCGCCGACCCGAACATGTTCCCCGAACATTTCAAAGAAGGTTTGCGCCCCTGGCAAGTCAAGAAACTGTATCGCAGCGTCGGTGGCTTTGGCGGCGGTGGTCGCGGAGCGGAGCCACAGGAAGCGACAGTCAAGGTGGATGTCGGCGCGTATGACCCGTTGCTGGGCCGCTCTTATTTGCAAATTGCGCGTTACGGGCTGGGCTTTCAACGTTCGCAAAACGGAGGTGGCGCACTGGCCGCGCCCGGTTCGTCCATCTCTTCGTGGTTGCTGGAAGAAAGCTTGGTGGGCAAACGCACGACGGAAGAAAGTATTTTTGAAGGACTGGACACGACCATTCCCAGCTTGGCAAGGCTCGCCGGTTCGACCAACGTCAACGCTGAACTAAGCGCCATCAACAACAGCGTGGAAGCGGCGATCAAGAAATTCGACGCCCGCCAGCCCTGGTTGACTGCGACAGATTTGGCTGCCGGACAAAAGGCTACGCTATCCCTGATCGAAAGGGTCAAAGCGTCCAGTATCACCGCCGACAACAAAGACCAGTTGCTCTTCCTGCTCAGCAACAAGGAAACCGAATTCAACGACGCGATGAACAAGGCGTTGGGCTTGGCAATGGAAGTGCTGGTTGATCCGCCGCCAGCAACAGGCGGCGGCCCCGGTGGCTTTGGCGGGCCACGCGAAACCTTCAACGTCGCGATTCCGGGGCAAAAATTCTCGCTCACGCTGAGCGTCGTCAATCGCAGTCCGGTGGCTTTTGAGCGCGCCGAAACCATCGTCGCGCCGCCCAAAGGCTGGGGCCTCAACGCCAAACCGCCCGAAGGCGGCTTGCCCGTCAACAACAGCCGCTTGCGCGCACAGTTTGAGTTGCAAGTGCCGGAGAATGCCGAATACACGCGCCCCTATTGGTCGCGCGCCAATCACTTGCGCGAGCACATTTACCAGATCAACAAACCCGAATTGTTGCACCTGCCCTTTGCACCGCCCGACGTTATGGGCTGGTTCAATTACGTCGTCAACGGCGTGCGCTTCCACCTGACGCAACCGGCGCAAACCACTTACATTGACCGGCCCTGGGGCGAACAGCGCCGCTTGCTGACCGTCGCGCCCGCGCTCAGCGTAGCGCTCTCGCCGCAAGTCGGCGTCGTTTCCATCGCGGCAACCAATTCAACCTTCGACGCCAGCGTCAACGTGCTGAACAACGTCAAAGGCAACGCCACTGGCAAAGTGCGGCTGCAATTGCCTGCGGGCTGGACAAGCACGCCCGCCGAAGCCCCGTTCAGCTTTACGCACGAAGGCGAACTCGCTAACTTCTCGTTCAAAGTAACCGTGCCGCGCGTCGCTGCCGGGCAGGAATACAAAGTCCAGGCTGTCGCCGAATACAACAACAAACAATACAGCGAGGGTTACGAAGTCATCGCCCATCGCGACAATGAACCGCGCCACCTTTATCATCCGGCGACGATGGAAGTGCGCGGCATCGAAACCAACGTCGCGCCGAATTTGAACGTCGGTTACGTGATGGGCGTCGGCGATGAAATCCCGAAGGCGCTCGAACAAATTGGCGTCAAGGTGACACTGCTCAGCGAAAACGATCTGGCGAAAGGCAATCTCGACGGTTACGACGCCATTCTCATCGGCATTCGCGCAACGGCGGTGCGCGACGATTTGAAGGCGTATAGCAAACGCCTGCTCGACTATTGCGAACGCGGCGGCAATCTGGTTTATCAGTATCAAACGCAGGAATTCGACGCCGCGCCTTACGGGCCGTATCCCTACAAACTGGGCGCGCGCGCCGAAGAGGTTTCGGAAGAAGATTCCAAAGTCACGCTGCTGGATACGGCCAATCCGATTTTCAACTGGCCGAACAAAATCAGCGCGGCGGATTTCGATGGCTGGGTCGAAGAGCGCGGCTCGAAATGGATGAGCACTTGGGACGAGAAATACACGCCCTTGCTGGAATGCCACGACCGCGAGCAAGCGCCGCAGAAGGGCGGGCTGATGTATGCGCCCTATGGCAAAGGGACGTTCGTCTATGCGGCCTATGCGTTTTACCGGCAATTGCCTGCCGGGGTGCAAGGTGGTTACCGGCTGTTTTCCAATATCATCAGTTTGAAAAAACGCCCGCGTTAAGCTGGCGCTTTCACTGTATGGGCGTACAATCGCGATCACAGCCTGACGCTAGATCAGGCGCATCTGGCTTTCCTGCTGGCATGAATCAACGCTGACAAATTGATTAACTCCGTGGCGCACTCACCGCGCGCGGTCGCTGACTCTTTCTTTGACAATGACTAGGAGGGTTTATGCAAAGCAGTTTTCGTTTACTCAGTGCTGCGATGTTCGTACTCCTGAGCGCAGCATTCACTTTTGGACAAGCCGTCACAGGTTCCATCGTCGGGACCGTCACCGACAACTCCGGCGCAGCCGTCGCCGGAGCCAAAGTCACCATCACAGAAACCAATACTGGTAACGCACGCACCGCGGCAACAAATAACGACGGCGGTTATGTCGTGCCTTATCTGATGCCCGGCACGTATAAACTCGAAGTCGAAAAGAATGGCTTCAAGCAATTTGTGCAAACCGGCGTGCTGCTGGCGACGGGCGAAAAATTGCGGCTGAACGCCGCCCTCGAAGTCGGCCAAATCAGCGAACGCGTCGAGGTTTCGACCGCCGCGTCGTTGCTGCAAACCGAAAGCGCCGAGGTCAATCAATCTTTCGAGGCAAAAAAGATTCAGGAGTTGCCGCTCAATGGCCGCAACTTTCAATCGCTGCTGACGCTGGTGCCGGGCGTGCAGCCGTCCAACTCGCAGGTCGGCATTTTTGACAACCCGCAAGGTACGCAGTTTATGCAGGTCAACGGCCAGAATAATTCGGCCAACAACTTTCAAATTGATGGCGTAGACAACAACGAACCGCTGCTCGGTCTGGTCGTACAAATCCCGCCCGCCGAAGCGATTCAACAGTTCAGCGTTTCGACCAGCAATTACGACGCCGAATTCGGGCGCGCGGTCGGCGCGGTGGTCAACGTTACGACCAAGCCTGGCTCGAACCAATTTCACGGCAGCCTTTACGAATTCCACAACAACAGCGCTTTCAAAGCGCGCAACTATTTCCAACTCACGGGCAATCGCAACAGCGATGGCCGGTTGAAAGTACCGAATGCAATCAAGAATCAGTTCGGCGGCACTTTCGGCGGGCCGATCATCAAGAATCGCACGTTCTTCTTCGGCGATTATCAGGGCCAGTATCAACGCATCGGGCGTCCTTCGGTCGTGCAAACGGTGCCGACCGAAGCCTTCCGCAACGGCGATTTCAGCGCGCTGCCGGCGGCTTCGATCATTTGGGATCCGGCCAGCAATGCCAATCCGACGCTGCGCACAGCGTTTGACGGCAACAAGATTCCGGCCAGCCGCATCAGCCCCGTGGCGTTGAATATCTTGAAGTTCCTGCCGCTGCCGAATCTGCCGGGCTTCGCCAATAACTATCTGCCGCCTGCGCTGCCGTTCTCGCTCAACACCTACGCCTTTGACACGCGCATTGATCACCAGTTCAGCGACCGCACGACTTTCTTTGGCAAGTACAATTACTTCCAGTCGCTGATGGCCGATCCCGGCATCTTCGGCATTGCGGCAGGGCCGACGGCGGTGGGCGGCGCGGATGCGTTGGCCAACGGCAAAGGCCGCAATCAAGTCGTCACGCTGAACCTGACACGCACCTTCAGTTCGACGCTAACGACCGAGGCCCGTTTTGGCTTCACGCGCTATTTCATCAACGCGCAAGGGCCGGGCAACGATCAGGAACTGTCAAAATCGGTCGGCATCAACGGCTCCAACGAATCCGACCCCGCGCACAAAGGCCTGGCATTGATCGCCATTGAGGGCTATCCGGTCTTTGGCATGTCCACCAACATGCCGACGATCAACGCCGATAACATTTTCAACTACGTGAACAACTGGACGAAGGTGTCGGGCAATCACACCTTCAAGTGGGGCGCGGACATCCGCCGCTTCCGCATGGATCGCTTACAGATTCAAGGCACGTCCAGCTTCGGCCCGCGCGGGCGTTTCAATTTCAATTCGGGTGTGGCGTTGAGACAGGGCGCGCCCTCGCAACCGAACACGCTGGCCAACGGCTTCGCCAGCTTTTTGCTGGGTCTGCCGGATCAAATTGGCCGCGCGGTCTTCACCACGACGCCGACCAATCGCACAACCAACTACTTCTTCTTTGGTCAAGACACCTGGCAATTCAATCGCAAGCTGACCTTCAACCTTGGTCTGCGTTATGAAATCTATACGCCGATCACTTCGCGGCTGGCGGGCGGCCAGGGCAACTATGACCCCGAAACCAACAACCTGCTGGTTGCGGGCGTAGGCGATGTCAGCCTGTCGGCGGGCGTGAAAACCGATTGGAACAACCTCGCGCCGCGCGTCGGCTTTGCCTATCGTTTCGGCGACAAAGACCGTAACGTGCTGCGCGGCGGCTTCGGCATCAGCTATTTCACGGCGCGCTTCGGCTTCACGGGCGGGACGCTCTCGACCAGCTTCCCGGTCATCGCCGATCAGACCATCGGCGCGGCGGGCGATTTTCTGGCCGCCGGTTCGATCACCACGATTCCGGCCTTCACGCCGGTGCCGATTCCCACGAACGGCATCATCAATCCCGCGCCAAACATCGGCCTGTTTGCGATTCCCTTCCACAACAATCTACCGACCGTGCTGAGTTACAACCTGACCGCACAACGCGAAGTGCTGCCCGGCATGAGTGTCGAACTGAGTTATGTCGGCAATCGCGGTTATAACCAGCCTTACAACCGGCAACTGATGGTCTCGCAACCGGGCACGGGTTTGGCAGGTGTGCCGCTCAACCAGAAGTTCGGTCGCACCGCGACGACGACCCTGCGCGCCTATGGCGTGGATTCCTGGTACAACTCGTTGCAGGCTTCAGCCGAAAAACGGCTCTCGAAAAACGTCGCATTCACGGCGGCGTATACCTGGTCGCGTTCGATTGATTTCACCAGCAACAACGGTGGCCTGGGCAATCCGCTGATTCTCGAATACAACAAAGCCGTCTCCGATTTCGACCGCAAACACGGCTTCACGCTGAGTCATACGGTCGAACTGCCCTTTGGTCGCGGCCAAAAGTATTTGAGCAAGGGCGTGGCGTCCGTGATCCTGGGCGGCTGGCAAGCGAACGGTATTTTTCAGGCGTTCAGCGGACGCCCGTTCAGCGTCTCAATGAGCAACGCCGCGCTCAACGGCGGCCCAAGCAACGCGCAGCGGCCTGATCAATTGCGTTACCCGGCCATCAGCGGCGCGGTTGGCCCCGGCACGCAATGGTTCGATGTGACGGCCTTTGCCGCACCGACGACCGTGCGGTACGGCACGGCGGGGCGCAACACGCTGCGCGGGCCGAAGCTGGTCAATTATGACTTCTCGCTGTTCAAGAGCTTTGCCATCACCGAAGGCAAGCGCATTGAATTCCGCACGGAGTTTTATAACCTGACCAATTCGCCGCACTTCAACCAACCGGCGGCCAATTTCAGCACAGCGGCTTCCTTCGGTTCGATCACCAGCACCATCGGCGCGAATGGCGTCGCGGGCGGCGGCGAACGCGAAGTGCAGTTTGCGTTGCGGTTTTTGTTTTAGTTGTGGATGGGACGGATGGGATGGATGGGACTAATGGGACTAACGGGATGGATGGACGTTATCAGTCTCATCAGTAACATCCATCCATTTAGTCCCATCCGTCCCATTAGTCCTCATCACCCTTTCCCTTTTGCTTCTGTTTATCACGCTCTTTTAAGCGCGCGCGGGTCATCCGTTCCCGCAAGCCGCCGTCTTTCAAAAAGTCTTTTTCCAAGCGCCTGATTTGCTGGTCGAGCAAATAGTTGGCCTGGTGAATCAGACAGAGAGCGATGTTGGCGAGGACTTCATCCGTGCGCGTTTCGCAAAACTCGCGGAACAGTTCAAAGGTCAGCGGTTGTTGTTGGCCGAGCTTGCGCACAAACAACGCCTCTTTGGAATCTTTGTCCCAACGAAGTAAATCCCGCACACGCAAATAGTCTTCGTAATCCACCAGCAGTTCTTCCAGACTGGCGCGGGCGACGTTGGTCAGTTTGATTTCCATCTCTTTCGACGTCCCCGACGCTCGACTGCCTTCGGCGATATTTTGTTTGCCGGAGCAGGCCGCCTGCACCATCTGATCAATTGTGCGGTCACCGCGTTTAAGAAAGCGCCGCAAAATCGATAAGTCAGGTCATAAATCACTTCCGCCTTTTGGTAAGCTATAGTTTTTAAGAAAAAGAATTTCCGAAAAGCCCCAAAGGGACGATCAGCCAACAGCCCAGGGCTGCACCCTGGGGAGTCGTGCAAATGGTTCGGCCAGCCCTGAAAGGGCACCAGCCAATCCTACGGCTGTCGCCCTTTC
>JACPYM010000130.1 GCA_016196035.1 Acidobacteriota bacterium
AGCCCCGGCATCTGTTTTAAGGTAGCCGTGACTACGGTCACGGGTCGTGCGACAAGAGAAGGAGTTTTGGTAGACACCTTCTTTCTGGCAAACGACCCTTTTCATTTCATTGCTACCCCGAAAAATGTCCACAGTATTGCTCCTTCGGTTACCGGCCCAATTGGTCGCCAGACGGTTCTCAGCTTCTCTTCCGAAGCTCTGCTCTACGTACCAGCCAAGGAGCTAAGGCATATCTCGTTGGCTTTGACGGAAGCCCGCCACACGTCGTACTTCCCGAGTTCTTCAAGGATTTTCTCACAATTGCGCTGGCTTGGCATCCAGACGGAAAGCGAATTTCAGCTTGGGGCCGAGGTGCGCAAGCATTGACCTTAATAACGTTGCCGCTGGACGGCGGCCCCCCTATCAAGTCTCAGTTTGATCTCAACTCGTCGAAACGACTTTTCCAGGTTATGGGCGGGCGTATGACGATAAATGATTTCTGGTGGGCGAAATCAGGGCGCTTTCTATACTCCGAAGTCGAAACGCGTGGCGTCAGAAACCTTTGGAGAATCAAAGTTGAGCCAGAGACCTTAGAATTCGTCGGTGAACCTCAGCGATTGACAACCGGCGCAGGGCAAGACGGCAGTATCGCCATCTCCTCGGACGGTAAGAAACTTGCTTTTGTCACACGCCGGGAAAGCACCCGCGTCTGGTCTTTTCCTCTTGATGCAGTGAAAGGGCAAATTAAGGGAGAAGGTCAACCATTGACAGCTTCAGGTATTGAGACCGGCATGCCCGATCTATCGCGCGATGGAAAAAAACTTGTTTACGTCAAATCCATTGGTGGCAAAGAAGAGTTCTGGGAAAAATCTCTTGAGGATGGACAAGAAAAATTACTGGCCGCTGATGATTTTCTTCGGGCCACTCCACGCTGGTCATGGGATGGAAAATGGCTCGCCTATCGGCGTTGCGGGTTCAACCTTACGGCATTTACCATCGGTTGTAATCTCGTTGTAAGGCCAGCAGGAGGCGGAGCCGAACAAATCCTCACGTCCACTTCACGAGGTGGCAACACGTTTGACTGGTCATCTGACGGAAGTCGGGTCTTGGTCACTTCATTTCCTGGTTCCAGCAAAAAAGCAGGCCTTGCTTTGATACCAATCTCTGCCGCACCACAGGCGGAAACGAAAGCTCAGATAGTAGCTGCTGACCCAGAAATGAATCTGTGGCAGGGGCGTTTCTCTCCTGATGGGAAATGGGTCACGCTCAATGGCATAAAAGAAGGCGGGCAATCTACCATCTATGTTGTCTCCTCAGCGGGCGGGGAGTTGGTGCGAATCACTGAGGGCAAATACTGGGACGATAAGCCGCGCTGGTCTCCTGACGGAAAGATGATTTATTTCATTTCAATCCGTACAGGCTTTCTGAACGTGTGGGCGATTCGTTTCGACCCTGTGATCAGAACTCGCGGTCAGCGACACCCGCCTTGTATTACCTATCCCAGAAGCTTCTGGAAATATTTGGGTGCTAGAGAATGTGGATCAATAACAAGTCGTCAGACTTATGAGGCCTCGTTTCCCCTCTGGAAAGCCGCTAATGCCGACCTTGCTGGCCGCGAAGCAGGAATACGCCAAGTCGCAATAAGATTTAGGGGACAGCATAGCTTTCACAAACGGCCCAAGCCACTCCCTCAATCACCGCCCAGATTCCTTCGGCGGATGTAGCTTCAAGATACGAAATGCCTCACGGAAATTGACCAGTTCTTCCCGGTTCAACCGCAACGCTTTGATCGTCGCCCGCCCAATTGCGGTTAACCCAATCATCAGCGTGGCATCCGCATCCCAAGTGAAATGCTCCGCCCAATGCTGACAGCGCGGATTGAATAACCGCACGCGCTTGCTGGTCAACGGATCAAGTGCTGTCAGTTTGTCGTGTTTGTAGTAATTGCACCCGGCGCAAGCCCAAGCCAAGTTGCGGATTTCTGTTTTGCCGCCGCGTGCAAATGGAATGATATGCTCGACGTTGAACGGCTGTGGGACATAACGCCGGAGGCAGCGGCAGTATTCGCAAACGCCGCCAGCACGCGCCTCAACCGTGCGCCGTTGCGTGGCTGTCGGGCGTCGTCGAGGTTTGGCGCTAGGAGATTTGGACAAGCGACTCCAATTCCAATTGTTTCGCCAATTCCGCAGGCGGGATTTTGCGCAGGCGCGCCAGTTCGATTACCGCTTGCAACCGGTCAACGCCCAACCGTTCGAGTTCCGCGATCAACACGCCCAATTCGGTGTGTTCATGCTTTGTCAACGTTCCCGCTAGCCGCTTGGCTGTCAAGGATTCAAACCGCTGCTGCTGTGCCTCAGTCACAGTGCGATTGATCCTGAGAAACAATTCGGATTCGCGCTTCGACAGGCGTGGCGCTGCGGTAACTGGAACAGAAACCTGGCGCAAGGCTTGGCGCAGTACGGCTTGCACTCTTTGCTGGGTCGCTTTGGGCGCGGCGTTGTAGGCTCTTGCCAAGCTGGGTTCAACCGTGATGGTAGCGGGTTCAGTTGCCATAGTTGCCTCCGTAACAGATGACGTTTGCGGCACAGTCTAATCGCTCAACTCAATCCGCGCCAAGCCTCACTTCTTCTTCGGCACCGCCTTCACAAACGTCCCCTGCCAATCACTCAACAACCGCCGCACCGCTTCCGCTTCCTGCTTCTGCTCGTCAAGCGCGTTGATGTATTTGCCGAGTAACTCTTTCAGGTTCTGCTCGTCTTCCCGGCCCACCGCTTCAAGGCTCACCTCCGCGCCCTTCGCCAACCGCCGCCGCAGCGCCGCTTCATCCAAACCCATCACTTCATCCAGCTTCAAATACACCACGCCGCCTGTCATCCCCGAACAAAGCCACGGTCCAGGATCGCCCAACACCAGGCCGCGTCCGCTGGTCATGTATTCAAACGCGAAGCCTTTGATATTCGCCCGCGAGGCGATGCAGCCCAGTTCATCGCTGAGCGGCTGGCGCAACTTGCCCGCGATGATCAGGTCTGCGCCCGACAGCCGGATGCCCGCGCGCGAATCGGCATCGCCATGCACGATCAGCGTGCCGCCCTGTGCGCCGTAGCCGAAGCATTTGCCGACCGAGCCGTCGGTGCGATGGCCGTCGTGGTTCATGCCTTTCAGGATCGCAATCGTGCCGCCGCAACTGGATTTGGCGGCGCTGTCCTGCACGCCGCCTTCGACGGTGATGTCTACGCCGGCGATGTTGTAGGCGCCCAGGCCGTTGCCGGAAATCGAGCCTTCGGTGAAATGGAGCAGGGCGCGTTTGAAATGCGCGGGCATTTTGTTTTGCGCCTGCGCGCGCGCCAGCTTGCCCGACAGGTGCGTGCCGAGCGAACGATCCACCGAGGTAACTTTGTCGTCCTCAAAAATCGCCACCGACTTGCCTTTCTCGATCAGGCCGTAGATTTCATCCGAGACGATCTTGGTCAGCGAGGTGCGCGGGCGATAGGCGCGCCCGATGTGGTCTTCGCGCAACTCTTCGGGTTCGTAGGTCTCCTGCAACTCGACGCCGTTGAGCAGGTAGCTCAGGTCAATGCGCTCGAGTTCGCGCGTCTGTTTCAGCAGTTCGGAACGCCCGACCAAATCCTGCGTGCGGGTGTAACCGAGCCGCATGGTGACGATGCCGATCTCGTTGATGACGTGGGTGAAGAAGTTGACGAGGCCGTCCACCGCTTTGTCGTATTCGCGCGGCGTGTATTTTTTCGCGCCGCCGGCCTTGGCGTCCTCTTCGGTTTTGAAGTGCGCGGTGATGCCGACGTGACAGGTGCCGGTGTTGCATTCGCGGCAACTGGTACAACCGACCGCTGCCATCGCCATCGTGCCGAAGCCGACGCGGTTCGCGCCCAGCAACATCAGCTTGACGACATCGGTGCCCGATTTGATGCCGCCGTCGGCCCAGACTTCGACGCGGTCGCGCAGACCGGCTTTCAATAAAGCGCGATGGGCTTCTTTGACGCCGATTTCGACGGGCATGCCGACGTGGCGCAGCGCGTGTTTGCGGGCCGCGCCGGTGCCGCCGTCATAACCGCTGATGGCGATGATGTCGGCGTGGGCTTTGGCAACGCCGGTGGCGATGGGGCCGATGAAGGGCACCGCCGGAATCTTGACCGAAATTTTGGCGTGCGGGTTGGCGGTCTTGAGTTCCGCAATCACCTGCGCGAGGTCTTCGATGGAATAGATGTCGTGGTTGTTCGAGGGCGAGAGCAAATCAATGCCGCGCGGCGTGTGGCGTGTCTTGGCGATCAACTCGGTGACTTTCATGCCGGGCAGGTGGCCGCCTTCGCCAGGCTTCGCGCCCTGGCCGATTTTGATTTCGAGGAAGTCGGCGCAGTTGAGCAAGTGAATGTTGACGCCGAAACGGCCTGAGGCGACTTGCTGCCCGCGATACTCTTTGTACTTGCCCATCATGTCGGGGATTTCGCCGCCTTCGCCGTTCATGGCGACGATCTTGAGGCGCTTGGCCCCTTCGGCGTAGGCGCGAAAGGTCGTCTCGCCTTGCGAACCGAAACTCATCGCCGCGATGAAAATGGGCGCGCTGTGATTGCCGATCTTGGTGTCGGCGTAATTGCGCGTGACGATGGCGCGTTCGTTTAGGTCTAGCAGGTGGCGCAGCGAGACGGGCGTGTCGCGCTCAATCTCTTGCAGCTTGGCGATGAAGTTTTCGTAGCGTTCCTCTTTGCGCGCGACCTTGCCGGCGGCGCTCCAAACATAGGGTTGACGGCGGTATTCGCGCGCCAAACCCGACGTGCCCGTGAGCGTCTTGGTGTTGGCGGGTTTCTCGGCCTGTTTGCGGCGCGCCGCGAGGCGTTCGCGCAATTCGCCATCGAGTTTTCCGACTGTCAGACCGGCCTTGTCAGAACCGCAGTAATTCTTGATGCCAAAGGTGTCGGCGATTTCATTGGAGAGGCCGACCGAGGCGAAGAGCCGTCCGTAGCCATCCAGTTCGTGCACGCCCATCGTGGACATGACTTTTTCGATGCCGGTGTGTTGCATCGAAAACAGCCCGCGCAAAGCTTTCTTCGCGGATTCTTCATCAACGGCATCACGCAGCGCGACTTCGTACATCGCGTAAGGATTCACCGCGTCGGCGCCGCAACCCAGCGCGAAACAGATGTCGTGCAGGTTGCGAATCTGGCCGGATTTCAGCACGAGGCTGCATTGACGACGCAAGCTTTCGCCAGATGTCTTTTCGGCTTCGTTGCCCAAACCGCTGACGACATCCGAAGTGATGGCGCAGCCGGAGACCGAAATTTCGATCTGGCTGTTCAGCGCCTGATCCACGGCGGCCAGCGCGAGATGGGCGTCAATGAACAGTTTGTATTCGTTGAAACCCTCGGAATCATCGAGCACGAGCAGCGTGACACCTGCGGCAACGGCTGCGCGCGCCTGTTGCTTGAGGCGCGCCAGCGCCTGTTCCAGCGTGTCGTCTTCGTCGTAACTGAGATCAAGCGTGCGGGCGACCAAGCCGGAGGGCATCGAATCGAGCGTGCTAATGCCGCCACCGCCACTTTGTTTCAAACGGCGCAAACTGCCTTCAGCAGAAAACGGATTGGCCTCGACACTCTCGCTGAATTCACGCGCGAGGTCGTCAATCAAACAGGTACCGAACTCTTGCGCAAGGGCGCGATGCGCGGCGAGTTGCATCGGTTTTACGGCAGCCGTGCCGCCCAGCAGGATCGGCGATTTGAGTTCCAGTTGTTGCGTCAGCGTGCCGCCTTCGACTAGCGAAGGACGGCGGCCCAGGAAGATGCGCACGCTGAAATGATCGCCCTCGCGCACGCGATCAATCGCGGGGTTGGTGACGACGGCGACGCGCTCGTGGAAGTAATCCGCCAGATTGCGGCGGACTTTCGAGAACGCGGCGAGCGGGCCGTCGTAACCCAGTCCGCTCAGCGGGTCTTTGCCCGAAGCCATCGTCATCACGTTGTCCACTTCTTCTTTCGTCCAGCCCAGCGCGGCCAGCGCATCGGTGGCGGCCAGCGCGCGTTCGATCTTGAGCACGCGCTCCTGCTTTTCGTCTTCGTAGGCGACAGCGTCTTCGGGCGATTCGTTTTCGAGCGTGATGCTTTCTTCTTCTTTTGCCGGATTGGCGGGAAAGGCGAAACTCGCGGCATTGAGCGCGACTTCATTCAAGCGGCGGAAGTCGTAGCGGTGCGAGGCCAGTTCAAAAATGCGCTGTTGCAATTCCTGATGCTCAAACACCTCGACGCTGCTGCCGCGCCGCAAGAGCAGGCCCATCTTTTCGCCGGGCGCCATCGGACGCGGATCGTCAGTCATCGCTTCGAGCGGCACGACGCCTTTTTCGGATGAAGCGAAATACTCTTTTTCCGTCGCGCCGAACCAGAGCGGGCGCAAGCCGAGCGCGTCGCAGCTAAACACGATCTCGTCGCCTTCGCGCGCGATGATCGCCGCCGGCCCTTGCGCCATCGAACCAAAGGCGCGGCGGAAGTAGCGATGGAAGTCTTTCATCGCCTTGTCGTGCTTTTCGCTCTCGCTCCACACGGGCGGGAAGATGATTTCGAGCGTCTCCATCAGCGAGAGGCCGTAGTTGAACATCAGGCTCTCGACGACGCGGTCGAGGATTTGCGAATCGCTGGCGCTGCCGGGCAATTGGAAGCCCAGGGCGATGGCTTCGCGCGTGAGGCGGTCAATCGAATTGATTTCGCCGTTGTGGCCCAGCGTCGAAAACATCTGCGCTTTTTCTGCCGCCGAATTGGTGTTGGTCGAATAGCGCCCGTGGCCCAGCGTAATGGCCGATTTGAATTCGGGGCGCGACAGTTCGGGGAAATAACGGCGCAGGGCTTCGGCATCGCCGCGCACTTTGTACACGACGCTGGTCTTGCTCAAACTGACGACGTGCAGCGGCAGTTCGCGTTCGAGTTGCAGATGAATCTGGAATGAGTCGCGGTTTTCGATGCGGCGCGCCGCGCGCGGGATCGCACCAATTTGCCAGAAGAGCGGTTCGTTGGCGCGGGCGAGCGGCCCCAGCGTTTCGCGCCGGTTCTGGGCATCTTGTTCAAAGACGACTTCCATGCCGCCCTGCTCGAAAATTTCCAACGCGCGCCGTTTAATGTCAGCGTGTTGCGCGCGTTCGCTGGCGGGGAGCATCAGGTGCGCGACGGTGAAATAGGGATGATGGACGGTATCGCCGATGAGGCTGCGATCCTCCAGCCAATGCCGCCAGATTTCGCGCGGGATGTCGGTTTGAATGCCCGCGCCGTCGCCTTCGCCGGCGATCTCGCCGGTGCGGTGGCCCATCTTGGTCAGGGCTTCGAGCGTGCGTTTGACGTTGCCGTGCGAAGGCCGGCCATCGCGTTTGACATTCGCCACGATGGCGCAGGCATCGCGTTCCGTTTCGATTCCGAGTATTTCCAGTAAAGTCATGATGTTCTCAGTAGTCAGTGCTTAACGTTTGATTACCGTTCTCGGTATTGCTTCAGCAAAGCAAAAAGCCCCAGCCAGTTTCCTGAAACTCGCTGGGGCTTTGTGGCTAAATTCTGCGTCGTCTTTTATCTGTTGCCGCCAGCGTGCTTGCGTTTTTTCGAGGGAATGCGCTTCGCATTCGAGGCCGCCCTGCGCGATGCCTTTACAGGTACCAGCAAGATAGCAATGCCCGCTGCCGAAAGCGGCGGGAGTACACACGCGCTCACTGCCGCTGATCCCGTCGCAAACACACCACGCGTGCTGAACGCCAAAATGGCAGCCCAGACCGAGCGCAAATTATGCGATTGCGGTTTCATCAGCCGTAGCTCGTTTCTCAATACTGCAATTGTGACGATGAGGGAAGCTCAGTCACCCCAACAAGTGATCTGAAAAGCTGGTAAAGCATTGGCAAGATACGCAGTTGAACTTGGTTTGTCCAATGAAATGAATTTATCCGATGATTAAACCGCCTCATTGTTCGGCATGCAGTAACAAATCTTCTTCACTTCAAAAGAGTTGGGGGGGACGCCGTTCAGCCAGCCCGATGCCAGTGTTTGCCGTAAAGAAAGCCGAGCAGATGCCAGAGCGCCAGTTCGCCGTTAAAACGCTGGCCTGCGCCACTTTGCCCATGCGGCAAGTTCAACACCAGCGCGCGCACGCCTGCCAACGCTTGCGCAAACAGGAAGCGCGGCACGCCCAGCAAATAGGGGACGGTTTGTGGACGTTCGCGGTCAATCAACCCGTGGCTGACGCCATTCCAAAACACGCGGCGGCGGTAATAGTGTTTGGTCAGGCGTTCGGGCGGCACGTAATGATGGATCACCAGATCGGGCCGGTATTCGCCGCGCGCGCCTGCGGCCAGCAGCCGGTCGCTCATATCCTGGTCTTCGCCCGCCAGCAAATCGCGGCTGCCCCGTCCGAGATGGGGCGCGTAAAGGCCGACACGTTGCAACACCGCCCGGCGAATCACTGCGTTGCCGCCCATCAGCATCCCGCTGTAATCGTGCCCAAAGCGTTGCACCGTCTCGCCGGCTTCGACCAAACCGAGCACCGCGCCGTACCCTGGCGGCAGCCAACCCGGCGCCGCCTGACTCCAACGCGGTTTGCACGGGCCGCCGATGAAATCCACCTCGGGGCGTTGGAACACCGCGCAGACACAGTCAAACCAGTCCGCCGCCACTTCTTCATCATCATCAATCAAGCCGATCAACGTCCCAGCCGTCGCGGCAATGCCGTGATTCAAAGCGTGCGAGCGGCCTTGCTGCGCTTCAAACAGGTAATGCAGCCTTAATTGCGCGTGCGCAAAACGCGCCTGATAGCTTGCCACAACCTGGCGCGTGGTATCGGATGAATTGTTGTCCACGACCGTAATTTGCACACTCAGGCCAGGCGGCTGTTGAGCAACCAACAGGCTTTCAAGCGTGCGCAGTAGCAAAGCCGCGCGATTGTAGGTGGGAATGATGACATCCAGCGTCAAACTGCCGCGCGCCGGGATGGTGGTTGCCGCAACAACGGCATGCTCTGCCGACCATACAGCAGTTGTGGGCTGAAGCTTCTCTTGCTCGAAATCCGCCATGAAATCCTTACTGTGGGGCCGTGGGGCCTATCAGGGGAACTGCGCAATGGGAAGGAAGGCGCGGATTCTAGCCCAGGCCGGAAAGGCGCACAAATCCAGCCCGCCTAACCGACAGAGTCGGGGCTAAAGGAAACGCCAGTTTGGTTTTCCGAACTACCTCGCTATAATCGCCGCGCACTTTTTGCGCCCCGCGAAAAGCTGCCTATTCCGCAGTATGAGGACAACATGGAGATTACCGTTAGAAGCAACGACACGGTCACGATCATTGATTTGAATGGAAATTTAACCATCGGGCGCAGCGAAGAAGCGTTGCGCGAAACCGTCACCCGTCTGATCGGCGAAGAGCGCCGGCACGTGCTGCTCAATCTGGCCGAGGTGCCGATGATTGACAGTTCCGGCATCGGCGCCATCATCAAATCGTTCACCAGCCTGCAAGACAGCCAAGGCAAGCTGAAAGTGTTGCGGCCCTCACGCATGGCACGGCAACTGTTGACCATCACCGGCCTGATGTCGGTCTTGGAATCTTACGAAGACGAGGCGAAAGCGATTTCATCTTTTTAGCTAGATGTTGGATGTTAGATGCTGGATGCTAGCGGCGCTTGCCAGCATCCAGCATCTAACATCCAACATCCCTTCTTATGCAAAAGGCGGCGCAACTCAAAGTCATCAACCGGTTCGGGGCGGAAAAACTTTTCACGCTCGATAAACCGCTGTTCACCATCGGACGCAAGGCCGAAAACGACCTGCAATTGCTGTCTGACACCGTCTCGCGCCAACACGCCGAAATCGTCTTTCAGGACGGCACCTATTTCATCGTGGACATCGGCAGCAAGCGCGGCACCTTCGTCAACGACCAGCGCGTCGAGCGCATCGCCTTGCAACACCAAGACCGCATCCGCGTGGGCGGCGATGAAGAGCAATTCCTGATCTTCCTGGATCAAACCGTCGAGCAGGCTTCGATCATCTTCGACACTGGCACTTATCAAGCGCGCCCGCAAACCTATGACCGCGCCCCCGAAGCTTCGGCCAACGAAGAATTGCAAAAGCTCTCGCGCTATCTGGAAGTCAACCAGGCCTTCAAATTCTCGATGTCGCCTGACGACGTGCTGTGTCTGATCGTAGACGCGGCGATTGAAATGGCCCAGGCCGAACGCGGCTTTCTGATGCTGCTCAACGAGCGCGGCGATTTGGAATTTAAGGTCGCGCGCGACAAACACCGCAACTGGCTGCTCGGCAATGATTTTTCGATGAGCCGCTCGGTCGTCGAAGAAGCCTTCAAACAAAACCGCAGCATCATCGTCAACGAAACCAACCAGCCCGATGTGCCCGACCGCCAAAGCGTGCGCGACCTCGAATTGCACACCATCGCCTGCATCCCGCTGCGCAGCTTCCAAATGAACGAGCAGATGGACGCGACAACCATCCTCAAACGTGATGTGATCGGCGTGCTCTATGTGGATAGCCACTTCATCAAAAACTCGCTCACGCCGACCTCGCTGCGCCTGCTCGAATCGCTCGCGTTTGAAGCGACCAAGACGCTCGAAAGCGTCCGGCTAATGCACGAGGAAGAGGACAAGAAACACCTACAGGAAGAACTCAAACTGGCCGGACAGGTGCAAGCCGCCCTTGCGCCAACCTCATTCAAGCAACCGGCGCATTTTGAAGTCGCCGCGACCTCGCTGCCTTCGCGGGATGTGGGCGGTGATTTTTACGAATTGATCCAACTCAAAGATGGCCGCTGTGTTTTCTCTGTCGGTGATGTAGCGGGCAAAGGCATCGCCGCTGCCATTCTGGCCGCTGTCGCGCAAGGGGCGCTCCAAGCGCTTTTCATCGCCAACCTGCCATTGACCGATGTCATCGCCAATCTGAACAAGGCAGTCGTGCTGCGTTCAGAATCCAACCGCTTCATCACGCTGTTTTGCGCGGTGCTCGATGCGCAAGGCCATCTAACCTATATCAACGCTGGGCACAACCTGCCGATACTGGCGCGCACGGCGGGCGGCTTTGAAACGCTGACGACCAAGTCGGTCGTGCTGGGCGCGTTCGATTTTGCCAAATACGAAGCGCGCCAGACGCGCATGCTGGCCGGTGACGTGCTGGTCATTTACAGCGACGGCGTCACCGAAGCTGTCAACGCCGCTAACGAAATGTTTGGCGAAGAACGGCTGGAACAACTCATCCAAGTGAGCGTTGGTTTGAGCGCCGAAGAAATTAAAAGTCGTGTGATGAACGATGTGCTGGCCTTTACCAGAGGCTTGCCGCAAAGCGACGACATCACATTGATTGTGCTGAAAATGAAGTAGGCGCGAAAGGAGTTAAGTTATGACTACAACCGGCACGGTTGCCATTGAAGCTGCCGCCGAAGCGAATGCTGAAGCGACTGCCAACGTTACGGTAGAAAATATTTTGGAGCAGTACAAGCAACTCTCGTTGCGCGACCGGCAGCGGTTGGTCGAAGCCTTGACCGGGCGTTATTTTCCGCCGCCCGCCGAATGGTTCAAGAGCCGCGTCATCAGCACGAAGGAACCGTATAACCCGCGCACAAAGGAATATGAGTGGCTGGATCAGCACCGGTACGAATACATCGGCGAATGGCTGGCGCTCGAAGGTGACCGCTTGGTGGCACACGACCCGATTGCCAAAGAGGTATTTGCCAAGGTCAGGAAACTCGGCTGTCAGGACGCTTATTTTGTCTACGTGCATGATCCTGACATGCCTTTCGTGGATGCTTGAACAATGATCACGCAATTGCACTTTTCCGTCAGCCGCCGCTTCAAGACGACCGCGCTAGGCATCCTCATTCCGGGTGCGCTAGAACGCAACGGCGTGCGCGCCGGGTTTGAGGCGAAAGTTGATCCTGGCAGCGAGTATTGCCTGTTTTCGCGTGAGCTTGCCGACCAGTTGGGCATCGAAGTGCTGGACGGACTGCCCGTGCGCCTGAGCACTCTGGCGGGCGGGCTGACGGCGAATGCACATTGGGTGACGTTGCACACGCTGGGTCTCAGCTTTGAATCGTTCTGCTGTTTCACCCGGCTTATGGAACCGACCGCAACATCCTGGGCCACCAAGGCTGGCTCAATAATTTGCACATGGCGCTGACGATGAATGATGAAATGATCCATCTAAAATCTCTCGTTGACGCCGAAGAATCATAATGACAAGGACAGGTGCTTGAATTTATGGCGCAAACTTATATCGCCGACATCGGCAAACATCTTGGTGAAGAAGTCACGCTGAAAGGCTGGCTTTACAACAAACGTTCGAGCGGCAAGCTCGGCTTTCTGGAAATCCGCGATGGTTCCGGCCTGATTCAAGGCGTCGTCTCAAAGAAAGAAGTAGACGAGCAAACCTGGGCCAATAGCGAACAGGCCACGCAGGAATCGGCGATCATCGTCACCGGCGTGCCGCGCGAACATCCCAAAAAACCGGGTGTCTATGAACTGGATGTCAAAACCCTCGTGCTCGTGCATCAGGCGCAAGAGTATCCGATCACGCCGAAAGAACATGGCGTCGAGTTCCTGATGGATCATCGCCATCTGTGGCTGCGGTCGCGGCGGCAACACGCGATCCTGCGCGTGCGCCACACGATCATCAAAGCCGTGCGCGACTTCTTCGATAACAACGGCTTCACGCTCTGCGACACGCCCATCTTCACGCCCGCCGCTTGCGAAGGCACGACGACGCTCTTTGAGGTCAATTACTTTGACGACGAGAAAGCCTATCTCTCGCAATCCGGCCAGCTTTACAACGAAGCGACCGCTGCCGCCTTCGGCAAAGTCTATTGCTTCGGCCCGACCTTTCGCGCCGAAAAATCGAAGACGCGCCGCCACCTGACCGAGTTCTGGATGGTCGAGCCGGAAGTCGCTTATGCCAAGCTGAACGACGTGATGGAACTGGCGGAGAATTTCATCAGCTACGTCGTCGGGCGCGCGCTGGAAACGCGGCAGGAAGAGTTGAAAATTCTCGAACGCGACACCACGCAACTCGAAAAGGTCATGCCGCCCTTCCCACGGCTGCAATACGACGACGCCGTCAAAATGCTGCAAGCCGCGCACGCCGAGGGCAAAGTCGAAAACAATTTCGAGTGGGGCGGCGATTTTGGCGCGCCGGATGAGACTTACCTATCGTCGCAATTCGAAAAGCCGGTGCTGGTGCATCGTTACCCCGCCGCGATCAAGGCGTTTTACATGGAACCCGATCCCGAACGGCCCGACTTGGCGCTTTGCGTGGATGTGCTCGCGCCGGAAGGTTACGGCGAAGTCATCGGCGGCGGCGAACGCGCGTCGTCACTGGACTATCTGCTCAAACAGATTGCTGCGCACGGCTTGCCGGAAGAGGCCTTCGATTGGTATCTCGACTTGCGCAGGTACGGCTCCGTCCCGCACGGCGGCTTCGGCATGGGCATCGAACGCTGCGTCGCCTGGGTCTGTGGCCTCGAACACGTGCGCGAAACCATTCCCTTCCCCCGCATGCTTTATCGCTTGAAACCTTAAACCAGTGGATAGTTGACAGTGGATAGTTGATAGTTTCGTCCTTGAAGCAACTATCCACTGTCAACTATCCACTATCCCACTCTTCTCCCCCTAATTGCCCCGTTTCAAAGAGAAGAAGAGTTATGGCTACTACATTTGAAATACAGGCTGCCGAAGTGCTGCCAAAAACCGTTGCTTCCCAACAATCAGCCACGCATCTCACAGCCTGGCTGAGCGAGTTTGAAGAGAAAATCGCGTCGGATTTCCGCCAGCGCACCCAACTCGATTACAAGGAAACCATTCAACAGATCATTGACGCCGCCGAACCGCAGCCGGGCATGCACGTGCTCGACGCGGCCACCGGCAGTGGCGTGATCGCGCGTCAATTCGTCGGACGCGTCGGCGATCAAGGCCGCATCATCGGCGCTGACACTGCCGACCGCGTCGAACAGGCGCGGCTCGCGGCGCTTTCGGCCAAGGTCAGCCGCAAGCTGGAATGGCGCGAGACGCTGCCGGAGAAGCTGCCGTTTGATAGCGAGAGCTTCGATCTGGTGACCTGCGCGATGGCCTTTCACCGGCTGCCCGCCGCCGAGTTTCTGGGGTCGGTCTATCGTGTGTTGAAAGCAGGCGGGCGGCTGATCATCGCGGATGAGTTGGCACCCGTGCAGGCCAGTGCGTGGCGCGCGGGCTGGCGGCAGTTTTACTATCGCTTCATTGCGCGCGACGAAATCGAAGTAAACGCGCGGTTCTATCAGGCCGAAGCGTTGGCCGAGATGCTGCGCGCCGCCGGCTTCCGCCAACAAACGGTCAAGGTGTTGCGCGAACGCAGCAAACACGATTGGGCCTTCGCGCTAATCAAAGCAGTGAAATAACTCTTCCCACGAAGCCACACGAAGCAGCACGAAAAAGGCGTAGACAGGATGAACAAGATTTTCGTCAGGATTTACGCCAGGATTTAAGGAAGATGCTCAAGCTGGCGTGACCCGAAACATCATCTTGTCAATCCAGCCCGCAATCCTGTTCATCCTGTCTACGGCCTCTTCACGCTACTTCGTGCTGCTTCGTGTGACTTCGTGGGCGAGCTTCTAAAGGTGTTGTGATGTCAAAAAAAGCCACGATCATCGGCGTCTTGATGGATTTGGGCGCTGACCGGCGCGGCGTGGACATGGGGCCGTCCGCCGTGCGTGTGGCCGATTTGAATGCGCGGCTGGAACGGCTGGGTTACGAAGTGACCGACGCAGGCAACATCCCGGTGCGCAATCCAGAGATGTTGCAAGAGCATCACACACACGCGAAGTACCTGCCCGAAATCGCCGCCGCCTGCCAAAAACTGGCTGATCAGGTCGAAACGGCGTTGGAACACGGCGCAATTCCCATCGTGCTGGGCGGCGATCATTCCATCGCCATCGGCAGCGTCGGCGGTCTGGCGGCCTTTCACCACAAACGCGAGCAGAAAGTCGGCGTGATTTGGTTCGACGCGCACGGCGATATGAATACGCCTGAGACGTCGCCGTCGGGCAACATCCACGGCATGCCCTTCGCGGCGATTCTGGGCCACGGCCCACACGAACTGACGCACATCAGCGGCTTCGCGCCCAAAGTCCATCCTGAAGATTGCGTGCTGATCGGCGCGCGCAGCGTTGATCCCGAAGAAGCCACGGCGCTCAAAGCCTCCGGCATCCGCGTCATCACGATGCGCGAACTGGACGAACGCGGCATGAGCGCCGTGATGGACGAAGCGATGTGGCTGGCATCAAGACGCACGGCGGGCTTTCACGTGACGATGGATATGGATTTCGTAGACCCTGATTACGCGCCCGGCGTCGGCACCCCCGTCCCCGGCGGCCCCACCTACCGCGAAAGCCATCTGGCGATGGAGAAGATCGCCGATTCGGGCAAGCTGCTGTCGTTTGAACTGACCGAAGTGAATCCGGTGCTGGACATTTCCAACAAGACGGCGGAGTTGGGCGTGCAACTGATCTTGTCGGCGTTTGGCAAGAAAATCATGTAGAATCCAAGTGTAGATTTCATTCGCAATTACATTCCAGCAATCCCAAATGATCAGACTTATCGAAGCACTCAATTTTCGTTGCCTCAGAGCCATCCAGCAGCCGCTCGGGTCTTTTCACGTGCTCGTCGGCCCCAACGCCAGCGGTAAGACAACCTTCCTCGACACTGTCTCTTTTCTAGGCCATTTAGTTTCCGAAGGATTGGAATACGCGCTAAACGAAAGAACTCATAACTTTCAAGACATGACTTGGGGCAGAAAAGGCGGCAAGTTTGAATTGGCGCTTGAAGCTGCGATTCCTGTTGAGATGCGTGAAAAGCTCCCTACCTTCGCGCACATCCGCTATGAAATCTCCATTGGCATCGGTGACGAAAATGCAGCGCCAACGATTTTACGTGAAAGAGTACTGCTTAAGGATGGCGATATCATCAGACGTGCCACGCCTAGTTTATTTCCTGCCGAAACGCTGGTTACAGAAAGCGTCTTTCTCCCGGTCAAAAGCGGCTATCGCTCAAGTGTGAGCCGGGATGCAAGTGGCAATGTCAACTTTTATTCGGAAGGAGCGGATAAACCCGGGCGCGGCTGGATCAACAAATTCAAGCTTGGCGCACGTAAGTCCGCTTTAGGTAATTTGCCCGAAGATGAGACCCGCTACCCAGCTTCCACCTGGTTAAAGAGTTTACTGGCCGAGGGGGTACAATCTTTCGTCCTCAACAGCATTTTGATTCGCAAGGCTAGTCCGCCCAATCAAGCGCCTGGCTTCAGGTCGGATGGTTCGAACCTTCCATGGGTAATACACAACCTTGAGAAAGAGCCTGCGCGTTTCCAGGAATGGCTGGCGCACTTGCGCACAGCGCTGCCTGAGATAGAAAACGTCCGCACAATCGAACGGGAGGATGACCGGCATCGGTATTTGATGGTGCGCTATCTTGGTGGTTTGGAAGTGCCTTCCTGGATGACTTCGGATGGAACGTTACGTCTCATGGCCTTGACCATCCCGGCCTACTTGCCTGGTTTCAAGGGCGTCTACTTGATCGAAGAGCCTGAGAATGGCATTCACCCGCGCGCCGTGGAAAGTGTCTTTCAATCGCTCTCTTCGGTTTATGATGCGCAGATGCTGTTGGCCACGCATTCACCCGTGGTGCTGAGCGTGGCGGACGTGAAAACAGTGCTGTGTTTTGCGAAAACCGCCACGGGCGCGACCGACATCGTACTAGGCAGCGAGCATCCGCGTTTGCGGGATTGGCGCGGAGCCACCAACCTCGGAGAACTTTTTGCCGCAGGAGTTTTAAGCTGATGGCCGAAGCCGCCCGAAAAGACTTGATCGTGCTCGTGGCTGATAAAGACATGCAGCTCACGGTGCAGGGTCTCCTTTCAAACCATTACAAGCTCGGCATTCGCCCTTTGTATTACGACCCCCAAGAAATCTATGCGCACCCGGGCAGAGACCCTGGCTGTTTTCTCAAATGCGAGAGCTTTCTCAGTGGTTTCCTGAACTCACACAGCTACGCGTTAGTGCTGTTCGACCGCGAAGGCTGTGGGCGGGAGCACCTGACCAGAGACCAAATCGAAGCGCAGATCGAGGCGCGGTTGACTCAATCCGGTTGGGCTGGCCGCGCGGCGGCGGTCGTGCTTGATCCGGAGTTGGAAGCTTGGGTTTGGAGCGACTCGCCACACGTTGACGGCGTTTTGGGGTGGGAAGCGCGGCAGCCGAACTTGCGTTCCTGGCTGAACGAGAACGGCTTTTTGGGTGAGTCCGAGTTAAAACCCGCGCGCCCTAAAGAAGCCCTTGAAGCCGCGCTGCGAAGCGCGAAAAAACCGCGCTCTTCGGCCATCTATTTCGCGCTTACCCAACGCGTGAGTTTTGCGCGCTGCCAGGACGCCGCTTTTCTCAAATTCAAAACTCAGTTGCGGAGTTGGTTCCCGGCTGATTCAACCGCCTGATTTTCGTCGCATAATCCGATGTCAACAAAAGCAACCAATCCCACTCCAAACAAACTCCGCGTCGGCGTCATCTTCGGCGGCCGTTCCGGCGAGCACGAAGTCTCGTTGCGTTCCGCCGAAGCGGTTATCAACGCGCTGGATCGCAGCAAATACGAAGTCGTGCCCATCGCCATCAACAAACACGGCAAATGGCTGGCCTCGCGCGAAGCCACCAACCTGTTGCCCAGTTCGGTGATGCAAACCGCCGATCAAGCCGTCGCCATCTTCGGTGATCCGACTGAACGCGGTTTGGCGCGTTTGGATCAAGCGGGCGAACGCGAGCAACTCGATGTGATCTTCCCTGTGTTGCACGGCACCTATGGCGAAGATGGCACGATTCAAGGCTTATTCGAGATGGCCGATGTCGCCTACGTCGGTTGCGGCGTACTGGCCTCGGCTTGCGGCATGGACAAGGTCGTGATGAAGTGCCTCTTCCGCGAAGCCGGCTTGCCCATCGTCCCTTACACACACTTCCTGCGCACGCAATGGGAAGCCGACCCGCTGCGCATTGAGACGCGCGTGAGCGAAGAGATTGGCTTTCCCTGCTTCGTCAAACCGGCCAATCTCGGCTCTTCGGTCGGCATTTCCAAAGCGACCGACTTGAAAAGCCTGAATGCCGCCATCGCGCTGGCCGCCAAATTCGACCGCAAGCTCATTGTCGAAAAGGGCATCAACGCGCGCGAGATCGAATTCAGCGTGCTGGGCAACGACGAACCCGTCGCCAGCCTGCCCGGCGAAATCGTGCCGCAAACCGCGGACTTTTACGATTACACGACCAAATACATCAGCGACAACGGCGCGCGTCTGGTCATCCCGGCGGAGCTTGCGCCTGAACAGACCGCACAATTCCAGCAACTGGCCGGGCGCGTCTTTCAGGCAATTGACGGCGCGGGGCTGGGGCGCGTGGATTTCTTTTTGGAAAAAGAGACGGGCGAGATTTTTGTGAATGAGATCAACACCATGCCCGGCTTCACCTCGATCAGCATGTATCCGAAGCTGTGGGAAGCGAGCGGCCTCGGTTACAGTGCGTTGATTGATAAGCTGATTGAATTGGCGCTGGAACGGCACCGCGAGAAAGCGCGGAACGTGACGAGTTACGAGTAAAGCTTTCAGCGCAGGTCGGAACACTTTTGCGCTACCCTGGCGTCTGAGGATGGAAACAGCGCCCCGCAAAAAAGGCAAAAGGACAAAGAAAGCAAAACTTACTCCTGTTTTGCTTTCTTTGTCCTTTTGCCTTTTTTGTATTCCCTAAATCAGAACTACCAACATTGGGACAGAAGCGTTTTCACAGGATTGACAGGATTTTCAGGATTCACAGAATTGATCAGGCAGGATAGGCAGATTGAATCGTCGGCCCAGCTTGTCAATCCTGAAAATCCTGTCAATCCTGTGCCAATCTTTTGTGCTCTGATTTAGACTTCAACAGCAAGCGCCTTGATTTCAGAAATCTGCCCTGCCCTTAGCGTGAAATTTCCTGTCCGGCGGCCCCGGTGATGATCTCTTCGGTTTGGAAGGCCAAGAACATATTGACGAAATTCACCACCCCAATGGTGAGTAAAGCCGGGACAATGACAGTACGACAACACGCCACATCGGGCGCGGCAATATAAGGCTTAATGGCCGTCGCCCATTGATCGGCGCTCATCGCCACCGCGGCCAGCGCCAGAAAAAAAGCGCCGCCGCCAAAGCCGATGGATTTGGCGATGTTGTCCTGTGATTGCTCAAAGCTATTGAAGAGGATCAGCAAGTAGCCGATCACGCCCAATTGCACCAGACCCCAAAACAAATGGGGGGCGATGGGGCTGCAAAACGTCCCTGGCTTGAGCCAAACCCATCCAAACCAGCCCATCCAAACGAGAACAAGCTCCATGCTAATGATCAATTTGAATTGCGACTTTCGGAATTTTGTACCGCCTCTTCTCACCTGCGTTTCCTCCTTTTGACTTGCTGGCGTATTGGCCAGTACCGGATGACGATAAGCTGCGTTAAGTGAGGGGGAACCAGAGCGGTTCGCAATTGCGTTTACGGAAGTCAGTTGATGCCGGGACAGTACCACGCGCGTGAGCAAGCGGCGCGTTGGCGGTTCAGCCAATGATGCAAGCTTGACGCTACCGCTTGCTCACGCGCGCGGTACTGTCCCGTTGCGCGGTTTTCCCATACACCCCGCTCTAACATCTCTTGCCCGCCCTTAGCTCCTGGGCAAACGGTCGCGCGCCCAGGCCAGCAACTCTTGCGCGCGCGTTTCGGTTTCGGCCTCGGCAATCAGCCGGAGCATGGATTCCGTATTCGACGCGCGAATGTGCAGCCAGCCGTCCGGCCACGAAAGTTTAATACCATCGCTCAAATCCACCTCGGCGGCACCGGCGCTGGCGATTTCCTGGCGGACTTCGTGCAGCGCGGAAAAGAGCAGGTTCGGCGCGACCGGCACATAGCGTTTCAGCATCGCGTAACGCGGCAACGTGGCGGCCAGCGCCGCCAGACTTTGCCCGCTGCGCGCCAGGTGTTCGAGCAATAGGCCAATGGCGGCGGCGCTGTCATGGGTCAGTTGCACGGCGGGCACAGCGACCGCGCCATTGCCTTCGCCACCCAACACCGCCTGGTATTCGAGCAGCGCTTCGGAAATGTAAGACGAACCGACCGGCGTGCGCACCACGGTCGAAGCGTGGCGCGCGGCGATGGTTTCGATAGCGCGCGTGGTCGAGACATTGGTGACGACGACGCCCGGCGTGCGTTGCAGTTTCACCTCAGCAGCCAGCGCCAGCGTCATTTCTTCTGACAGCACTTCGCCAGTTTCGGTGACAAGGCCGAGCCGTTCGCCATCGGCATCGTGCGCCAAACCCAGATCAGCGCGTCCAGCTTTCACGACGGCACGCAGTTGCGCCATCGTCTCGCGCTGGGGTTCGGGATTGTGCGGGAACGGCGCGCTCACGTCATCGTTGATCGCCAGCACGGTGCAGCCTAACGCTTCCAGCCAACGCGCACTGAGTTGCACGCAGGCGCCGTTGCAATAATCCACGGCCACGGTGAAGCGGCGCGCACGAATCGCGGCGACATCAAAGGCGTTTTGCAAAGCAGCGAGGTGCGGTGCAAGGGCATCGCGCGTCTCGATGTGGGTTTGCAGCTCGTTCCATTTGGCCTTGGCGAATTCGCCTTGGTGGAAAACGTCCAGCAACTCTTCGGCCTGCATCGTGTTCAAGTATAGCCCGTCCCCGCGCACGAATTTCAGCGCATTCCAAGCCGACGGATTGTGCCCGGCGGTGATCGAGAGTCCGCCCTGCGCGCCGAAATGCTTAACCGCCAACTGCATCGAAGGCGTCGGACAAACACCCAGATCAAACACTTCGCACCCGGCGGCCAGCAAGCCGGCCAGCACCGCCGAGCGCGCCATTGGCCCTGAGGGGCGCGTGTCGCGGCAGACGAGGATGCGCCCACGATCCAGATAGGTGCCGAAGGCTTGCGTAAATTGCACGATCAATTCGGGCGTGAGCGTTTCGCCCACAATGCCGCGCACGCCGGTGATGCCGATTTTCAGTGGTTTCATGGAAAGCTCCAGGCCGGATGTTTACCACGAAAAACCGGAGTTCGGGAAGCCGGGCTGGCTATCGTCAGCATTTCCCCGCTGGAGTAGAATGCGGGCCAAGCCATTCACAACTGCTTGAGACGAGGCCGCGATGGATGAAGCACCGCAAGAGATCATGCAACTGCTGGCCGCCTGGGGACAGGGCGAAGAGGCGGCGCTCGCCGAATTGATGCCGCTTTTACGAAGAACTGCGCCGCATCGCGCACAGCTATCTGCGCCGCCACACCCGATAACACCTGGCAAACCACCGCCGTCATTCACGAAGCCTATCTGCGGCTGGTCAACCGGCCCGAACGCGACTGGCAGGAGCGCAAACACTTTGGCTCATGTGTAACCAGTTTGCATCGTTGCTGTCCGGCACATTCGTCGAATGAGCATCGCATTGATGCGTTTGGCGTTGTACATGGCTTCATAGGTCGCCACGTAGTCTTTGAGATAACGCTTGTGGACACCGCGAAA
>JACPYM010000131.1 GCA_016196035.1 Acidobacteriota bacterium
CCGCAGGAAGAAATTTGCCAATGTTTTCAAAAAGAACTTAAGCGGTCTCCTGCCGGGGCGCGGGGCGTGTGCGCCTGCTTCCGGTGGTTGCGGCGAGGCCTCCACCACCGGCTAATCTCCTGCGCGCCTCCGGCACACAGAATTGTCAAATCCGAGCCGAACTTTCTTACGGCGTAACATCAGTAACTAACCCACCTAGCCAACTCAAAAACACTGCCCACCAGCTTCCATTGGCAACAAAAGGCGCGGGTTTGCCCGAAGTGTCTGATTTGGTTTTGATTGGCGGCAAAGGGTCACCACAAATGCTGGAGCCGTCTTCATTTAATTTACAACCACTACTAACAGCGGCAGTATTCGTTGGCCCGCTTTGAGCAATCGTTCCGGCAACCAAAGCAACCATCATTACGAAACTGGCGAAAATCATTGTTACTTGTCTTCTCATTTTTCCTCCCTCTCAATTCCATTTATGTATGTGTAGCTATCTTTCACAACCAGCTTTGGTGAAATTATTTGGTTCCATGCTCCGGCTGCGGAATACACAAACCCGAATTTAACCGATGCCCTTCGGGAGACCTCTTAGTTCAAAAGAGCCATTATACAAGCAAGTTTTCAGCAATTGCTGTTCCTTATTCTTCAAATCGAGCTGGTAAAATCCAGGCTCTTTCACGCACGATTGCGCAAAGGTTTCAATAAGTCAGCAACTCAAGTTATCGTGAATATCCTCACTGCTCGGTTACACCAGAAGATCCAACCCAAGCCCACCGCACTGTAATATCTGATTATTCTGCAGTGCGCCGGGCATACGTTCAGCGGATGAGGTTTGCCGAGCACTTGCCGGCAGAACCAAGGCTTACTCATCTGCCGTGGCATTCTCCTTGCCGTCTAATCAATTTTATTCCCGCTGCTTTATAGCCTGAATTGAATGTTGACGCCGACTGTAACAGAAGACTACGCACGCTGGGCAAAAGCGGCGTTCGCCAAGTTTGATCCGATTCGGTGCGAAGTCATGCAGGCCATCGGCAAAAGGAGCAGTATGCGATTATCGGATCAGCGCCTGGACAGCAACATCACTGCCAGCGAATTGGCAAGCGTGGCGTGACCGTTGAGAGCTTTTCCACGTGCTGCGGACGTGGGCTTCCGTCATTGGTCTGGCGCTGCTGATTGCCGAGGCGTTGTTCAGGCGCGACAACGCCCCGGCAGCTCTCGGTTGAACCGATGCGCCGAGAGAGCAACCGCATAGGCAAAGCATCCACCAGGAGAGAGGAAAAACATCATGCAACTGAAGCCAAGAATTACGCCGTGTTTATGGTTCGAACAACAGGCAGAAGAGGCGGCGGAGTTTTACACCGCGCTCTTCCGCAACTCCAAAATCAACCAGATTGAGCGTTACGGTGAAGCCGGGCGCGAAGTTCGCGGCCAGTCGCCGGGGTCGGTGATGACCGTCGCTTTCGAGTTAGACGGGTAGACCTTCACCGCGCTGAATGGTGGCCCCGTCTTCAAATTCAACGAAGCCATCTCGCTGCAAGTCAATTGTGAGACGCAGGAAGAAATTGATTATTACTGGCAGAAGCTCGGCGCGGGCGGCGATGAAAAAGCGCAGCAGTGCGGCTGGCTCAAAGACAAGTACGGCCTGTCGTGGCAAGTCGGCTCCACAGCGCTGGCTGAGATGGCGAGCGACCCCGATCCGGCTAAATCCGGCAGAGTGATGGAAGCCATCCTGACGATGAAAAAGATCAATCTGGCTAATTTGCAGCGCGCGTATGCCGGATAACCCCGGTTAGATGGAACAGGGTCTCAGTCCGACCCACTCTCTGTCGAGACCGGCGCGAGACTTGAAAATTGTATACAGCATCGTGCGGCAGCAATGCCGCACAGGATAAGGATCGAGCCGATGGCAACTATTGACGACCTGAATTCACAGCGTTACTACCACGGTACGAAGGCCGACCTGAAGCCGGGGGACTTGATCGGGCCTGGCTATAATTCTAACTACGGCAAGCGGAAGCAGGCGGCCTACGTTTACCTGACCGCCACCTTGAATGCGGCCACCTGGGGGCCGAACTGGCGCAGGGCGAAGCACCCGGCAGAATCTATGTTGTGGAACCGACGGGGCCGATTGAAGACGACCCCAACCTGACGGACAGGAAATATCCGGGCAATCCGACGAAGTCCTATCGCACTCGTGATCCGCTGCGGGTCACCGGCGAAGTCACTGACTGGCAGGGGCACTCCCCCGCAGAGCTCAAAGTCATGCATGACCATCTTGAGCGACTAAAGCAACTTGGGATTGAAGCAATTGAGGACTGAGTCCGGCTCATCGTTTTACTGCGGCGTTGGGCGGCTCATAACAATGGAGAAATAACATGATCAAGCAAGCAAAGAACACGATTTGCCTTTGGTACGATGGCGATGCCGAGGAAGCGGCACGCTTTTACGCCAAGACTTTTCCCGATTCATCGGTGGGCGCGGTACACCGCGCACCGGGAGACTTTCCGTCCGGGAAGAAAGGGGATGTCTTGACGGTCGAATTTACCGTGATGGGAATCCCCTGCATCGGGCTGAATGGCGGGTCGGCATTCAAGCACAACGAAGCCTTCTCATTTCAGGTCGCAACCGACGATCAGGCCGAAACCGACCGCTACTGGAACGCCATCGTCGGCAACGGCGGCGAAGAGAGTGTGTGTGGCTGGTGCAAGGACAAATGGGGCTTGTCCTGGCAGATTTCGCCACGGGTTCTGACCGAAGCGGTAGCCGGTCCCGATCCCGCTGCCGCCAAGCGCGCGTTCGAGGCGATGATGCAGATGAAAAAGATCGACATCGCTGCCATCGAGGCGGCGCTGCGTGGTTGAAGTTGCAATCTTCGAAGCGCGCTTGCCCTGCTATCGAAGTCGTTCCGCAGCCGCGCGGCCAGCGACCAAATGCGCGCGGGCGAAGGGCCGGAAACTCACTCTTCCGGCATCCTGAAATAGAAGAAAGAACTGTAGCGAGCCTATGGAGGGATAAGCAATGCCGGCCAAGAATCCTGAAGAAACCTGTCGCCTGTTTCAACAGGCAATGGCTGCGGGCGATCTCGAGGCGTTGATGAGCCTTTACGAGCCGGAGGCTGTGTTTCTGAATTAGGCCGGCGAAGTAAAGCAGGGTGCGGAGGAACTGAGAAAAGAACTGGCTCCTTTGGCGGCGGCGCGGGCGCGCTTTGATTTCAACATCAGGCAGATCATTCAATCGGGCGACATCGTGCTGATGCATACGGACTGGCAGGTCTCGGCGCCGCAACCCAGCTTCGTGTATGCGCTGGAAGTCGCGCGCCGCCAGCCGGACGGTTCGTGGCGCTGGCTCATCGGCGACCCCTTCACTGTCGGCAGGAGAGTGGCTGTCTGAAAGGGCTTCATGAAAAAAACGGCAACCAAGAAAACGTTCCTGGTCATCCTCCTGCTCGTTATCGCGCTGGGCGCGGTCGCGCTGACCAACCAGAATCGCATTGCGGTTTGGAGTGCGCCGAAAAAACAAGCAACAACTGCGCGCAGCGAGGCTGCCCGTAAGGCTGACGAACTTTTCTGGCAACCCTTCCATCAGGGCGAGTACGTAAAGATTCAGCCCGCGCTCGAAGCATTGACGGCGGCTTATCTGGCTACGCCCAACGACGCCGTGACGGCGGCGCACATCGCCTGGCTGCACAACTGGCGCACGGCGGAACGCGCGCGGCTGGCTGCGGTTCCGGCCACCATCACCGATGACACGTTGATAGCTCGCAGATATTTCGCGGAAGCCGTGAAGCTCGACCCGGCAGACGCGCGCACGCTGGGCTTTCTCGCCGGTCATACCGTTATCGAAGGTACGCTGCACCAGGACGAGAAGCTCACGCGTGCGGGTTATTTCATGTTGCTCGACGCGATCAAGGCGTGGCCGGAATTCAACCTCTTCACCGCCGGTTTCGTGATGAGCCGGTTGCCTGCCGACTCGCCCCGCTTTCGTGAAGGGCTGGAATGGCAATGGCGCACGCTGGATTTATGCATCGGGGGAAAACTCGACCGCGCCAACCCGGATTACTCCCGGTATATGGCGCTGGAAACCAAAGAGGGCAAACAACGCGCCTGCTGGAACTCCTGGATTGCGCCTCATAACTTCGAAGGCTTTTTCCTGAATATGGGCGACATGTTGGTCAAATCCGGCGATTGGCAACCAGCGCAAAAAATATACGCGAATGCCGAGCTGGCAAAAGAGCACGCGAGCTGGAAATACCAGGCGTTATTGAATGATCGTATCGCGCAAGCGCAAGCCAATGTCGCGTTGTTCAATGCGCCGAACGAAACACCACAAGCGAGACTCATGATCAATTCGGAGTTCTCTTGTATGGCGTGCCATCAGCAGTGAACGAAGGGCGCAGGAAAGCTGAGACGCGGAATTGCTTGCGCCGCGTGACCTCACGTATTCGGCGGCTCGCGGTTGAAACGGATGCGCCGCGAGAGCAACCGCCCGGATTAAAGCATCCACTTGAAGAAGGAGAAATATCATGCTGAAAACGAATCGTAACCCAGTCGGGTGGTTCGAAATCTACGTGCAAGATGTAGAGCGGGCCCGCGCCTTCTACCAGAACACGTTTCAGGTGTCGCTGGAACGGTTGGAGAGTCCTGAGGTCGAGTTGTGGGCCTTTCCGATGCAAGAAAACCAGCCTGGTTGCGCCGGGGCACTGGTGAAGATGGAGGGCAAAGATTCCGGCGATGGCGGAACCATCATTTATTTCACTTGTGACGACTGCGCAGTAGAGGCGAAACGCGCCATGCAGAATGGCGGCAAAATCCAAAAAGAGAAAATGTCTATTGGCCAATACGGCTTCATAGCTCTCGTCTTCGATACGGAAGAAAACATGATTGGGCTTCACTCGATGCAATAACGAAAGGCTCGATCATGCAATGCAGCTAACCATCGGCGCACGTCCGGGGCTGTGCTTGAGCGGGGACGCAGATCTATCGTACAGGCCAGGCCGCGCGACGGCGGTTAGGCGTGGAAGACCAAGAGGAGGGCCGAATGGACGCTGACCTCGATAGGATGTCGCGCGAGGAACTGGTCGAGGAAGTGAAGAAGCTTAGATCGGTTTTCACTTCGGTGTATGGCAAAAGCCGCGCAAGCGGGACAGTACCGCGCGCGTGAGCAAGCGGCGCGTCAAGTACGGCTGACTGGCGCAACGCCGAAGCGCCGCTTGCTCACGCGCGCGGTACTGTCCCGGCGCGGCGCGCCTACCATACATGCAACTGAAAACCGATCTAAACTACGTCGTGTCAGCAGGCGGTTTGGTTAAGACTTTAGCGTCTCGTTAGTTGTTCTTTTGGCGGCGCGCTTCTAAAAACGCCACTCCCACGATTAAACCCAACGGCACCAGAAAAAAGGGCAGGTAGAGCAGCACTACCAGCGTCTTCTCGATGATTTCCATCATCGCAATCCTCCATATAACGGGCATATATCTGTGTCGCGAGCGAGCTATACGTTGCCGGCGAACGGGTCAAAAACAAACCCGCAGCGCACCGCTTAAGCGTCCTCACCAATCACAGGGGCAAGCTGTCTCACGGTCATTCTTCTAGTTTTGGGGGATTCAAATTGATTTGGGGATGGCGCATCTTACTGGGTCGGGACAATTTTGGGCAAGAGGCTTTCTGCGACCGCCGCAGTTTTTTCGCTCCGCTCCATGCGCACGCGCACGATGCGCCGCCGGATCACACGTTCGACGGTGAAACGCCACTCTTCGTGTTCGATGACGTCATTGGCCGAAAGCATGCGCCCCGCCAGCGCAAGCAGGAAGCCCGCGACGGTCGTGTAATCATCCGATTCCGGCAGCCGCAAATTGAATTTGCGATTGGCATCGCGCACCGACAGGCTGCCATCCAGCATGAAAACGCCGTCGCTTTGCTCGCGCATCTTTTCCGCCGAGGCTTCGTCGTGTTCATCCTGAATATCGCCGACGATCTCTTCCAGCACGTCTTCGAGCGTCAGAATGCCTTCGACGCCGCTGTGTTCATCCACCACGATGGCCAGATGGGTGCGCTCGCGTTTCAGTTGTTGCAGGATGTCGCCTAGCTTGGCAGTGTCGGGAATGAAAAGCACCGGCCGCATGGCCTCTTTCATCTCAAACTTATTCTCACCCTTCTTCAGCAACAGCTGCATCACATCCTTGCTGTGCAAAATGCCGACGATGTTGTCGAAAGTCTCGTGATAAACCGGCAGGCGGGAATAACCGGAATTTTGAAACACGCGAATGACATCGTGGAAGGTCGCCGTATCTTCCACCGCCGTGACCTCGCGGCGCGGGATGAGGACTTCGCGGGCTGAGAGTTCGGCAAAATCGAAGACGTTCGTAATCAGGTCTTTCTCTTCGCGCTGCAAATGGCCCGATTCGTGGCTGGCGTTGACCAGATAGCGAATCTCCTCTTCGGTATAAGCCGCGTGATGGCCGGGGCGGAAGTGTACGCCGAAAAGCTTCAAAAACTTGACGCCCGAAACATTGATCAGCCAGATGATGGGTTTGAACGAGCGATAAAAAATCTGCATGAGCGGCGCCGTCGCCAGCGAAATGGTCTCGGCCTTCTCAATGCCCAAGGCCTTCGGCGAGTATTCGCCCAACACCAGATGCAGATAGGTAATGACCAGCAACGCCAGCGCCACGGCAATCGAGTGTGCCAGCCACACGGCGGCACTGGCAGGAATCACACGTTGCAAGACTGGCTCGAACATGTGCGCCAGCGTGGATTCGCCCACCGCGCCCAGCGCCAGACTGGCCAGCGTGATGCCGAACTGGCTGGCCGAGAGCATGGCGTCCAGATGATCAAGCGCCCACAACACCGAATGCGCGCCCAGTTTGCCCGCCGCCGCCAGTGTCTCGATGCGCGCCCGCCGCACGCTGACCAGCGCGAATTCGACGGCGACGAAAAAGCCATTGGCGAAGACCAGTAAAAAAACAATGATGAGTTTGAAAAGGTTTGAGGTCATAGAACGCGCGGGATTATAGCCCAACCAACAGGCAAAGCATAAAATCCCGTTCCCATGATAGCGCCACACCGAAAAGAGTGCGTTAGCGAGTAAGGATAAGTTGCGCGCGACCAAATTCTCTACGGATACGCCGCCAAACAATAATGCGCCGCTCTTGTGAGGGCGGTCATCCCAGAGCAATACCAACAACCAATCTGCAACCAATCTTCAAAAGGAGCAAATAGCATGGGTAAAAGAATCATTGACAAGGTTAGGGCCAGAAAAGAAGTTGTTCTGGCTGATAAAAAAGCCGCCGAGGAAAATCGCGCCAAATCCGTGGAGGCTGTCCTGGGCGGCATTGACTCGCCCGCCTGGGAAACATACATGCAGCAATTTGCCGAGACCCCGGAACAACTCAAGCGTTTGATAGGAACCGACGGGACACGCAATGACTTCACGTTGAATGTCAAACGCGCCTACCTCGCCGCCAGTGCGGTTTGCGGCCCGCCGACCACCACAGAATTCGACCGCGAGGTAGAGACGATTGATGACCCGCCCGCCAAGCACAAACGCGCTTAGGGCTGGCGGCCTGGGTATTCCACAGTCCATACCCGGAGAGCAACCAAAGCGCGGCCAAAGCGCGGCCAAAGCGCGGAGAGATTGGCCCTCGCTGATCTCTCCGCGTCCCGGCTGTATCGCCTTGGTTGCGGCGGTGGCCACGCGACGAGCGTTCCAGACAGCCCGACAGAAAACAATGCAGACCTTTTCGCCTGATTTCTTAAACCCCGCTGTCCAAGGACGCGCGGAGTTGCACCAAACCTGGCTCACACTGTGCAACCGTTATTTGCCTGTCGCGCCCGCCACTTCAAGCTGGCGTTACAGCCGTACTCCCGGGCCGGGCGACCCGGTGCAAGGCTGGAAATTGCACTTACCCGCGACCGTGCTTAATGCCGCGCAAGTCTTGGAGCGCATCGCGCCCGTTCTGACGGAACGCGGCGTACAGTTCAAAGCGCCGGCTTCTTTGCCTGAGTTACAGCGCCTCAATGCGGGGCTGCAACAAGGCTACAGCCAAGTGGGAAAATGCTTCACCGTTTACCCGCACACGCCGGCGGAGGCGTTGGCGCTGGCCGAAACCTTGCACCAATTGACGGTGGGGTTTAGTGCGCCTTCGGTGCCCTTCGATCAGCGGTTGCGAGCGGGTAGCAATGTTTATTACCGCTACGGCGCGTTTCGACACCTGAATCTGACAGCGCCTGACGGAGTTGTGCTGCCAGCCTTGCTTGCGCCGGACGGCCAACTCGTGCCGGACGACCGCAGTGCCGTTAGCCCCGCCTGGGTTTCCAATCCGTTTCCGGCGCCCGACCGGGTTATGGCGGCGAACGACAGTCCGCTCAAGACGACTTATCGCGTTTGCCGCGCGTTGACGCAGCGGGGCAAAGGCGGGGTTTATCTGGCGCGCGATGTGAGTGTGCAACCGGCGCGTTGGTGTGTCTTGAAAGAAGGCCGCAAGAATGGCGAAGTGAGCTGGGACGGACGTGACGGGCATTGGCGCATCAAACACGAAACAAGCGTGCTGGAACAGTTACGGGCCGCCGGGTTAGCCGCGCCCTGCGTCTATGGCGCGTTCGAATTGCAAGGCAACTATTACCTCGTCACCGAATTTATCGCGGGCGAAAATTTGCAGGACATGCTCAATCGCCGTCAGCGGCGGCTGCCGCTGGCGCAGGCATTGCGCTACGGCAGTGAGTTGGCCGCGTTGTTGGCGGCCTTGCACGCCGCCGGCTGGGTCTGGCGCGATTGCAAACCAGCCAACTTGATCTTAACGGACGCCGGGCATTTGCGGCCTATTGATTTCGAAGGCGCCTGCCGATTGGAGCAGCCCGACCCGGTGTCGTGGTGCACGCCAGCCTTTGCGCCAGATGCCACGCAAACCGCCCACCCAGCGCGCTCCAGCGTGGCGGATGACCTGTATGCGCTGGGCGCCGTACTTCATTTTTTGCTGTGGGGCCGCACCCCCGCAGACGCAACTTCCGGTTCCCTCCCACACTTGCACAGAGGCATACCCTCAGCTGTGCGCGCAATGATCGAAGCCCTCCTCCAAGCTCCGCCTCACCAGCGGCCCCGCGCAGCAGTGGCAGCCCGGCAACTGGCTGCCACTTGCCTGAGCCTCAGGCCTACAACTGCGGCAAATTGAGGCGCTGTGTCAGCGCGACAAAACGCGGGTCACCGCGCAGACTGTCATAGAGCGGCTCAACGGTTAAATAAGCCATGGAACCATGCCGCTCAGCTTGCGCCTGTTCGAGCCAGGTAAATGTCTGCTCGCGGTTGCCCAGGCCAAGCTGTACGACCGCGAATTCCAAGGGCGGCAGATAGGGTTGCGCCAGTCCTTGCATACACTCCAACACCTGAGTCGCCTCTTTCACCTGGCCGAGCCGTCCGTAGGTGTGGCCTAGCGCCGCCACCACCAGGCGTAAGTTATTGGGGTTGCGATAAAGCTTTTGAAAGATTTCCAGCGCGGGCGCCGGGCGTCCTTGCGCCAAATAGACAAAGCCCAGGATGTACCGGGCATTGACGTCATCCGGGTCCTGTTCAAGCATTTCCGAAAAGCACCTGGCGGCGCTGTCAAATTGGCGCAGCCAGTATTGCGACCGGCAACGGTTCAAGTTCATGGCTGGTGAGAGCGGGTCCAGCCGCCGGGCGGTCTCGCTTTCGGCCAGCCCCTCCGCGCGCTGCCCCATGATGTGCAACAGATGCGAGTACCAATAATGCGCCACCGGATCGTCAGGCTTGAGCGCGATGGCGCGTTTGAATTCAGCGTCCGCACCGGCCCAATCCAGGTCGTATCTTAGCTTGATGACGCCCAGCGAGGTGTGCGCTTCGGATAGTTGATCATCCAGCATCAGCGCTTTGCGGGCTTCTGAGCGGGCTTTATCCACCGATTCCCGGGTCGGCATCTGGCCATAGGCCACCGAGGGCAACAGAATGTAGGAATCCGCCAATCCCGTGTAAGCAAGCGCAAAGGCCGGATCAAGCGCAATCGCGTGTTGGAAGTAGCGAATCGCGGTATTGATGTTTTCCGGGGTACGGCGATGCCAAAAATAACGCCCACGCCAATACTCGTTAAAGGCCTCGTTCCGGACGGCGCTCAGCCGGCGTTCGTCCTCGCCGCTTAACCGGATGCCTAAATTGGCGGTAATCACCGTGGTCAGCAACTGCTGCAAAACCAGCGCACCCGTTTGTTTCAGGTCATAGCTTTTATCCCACAACCGCGCGCCATTGGCTGTGCTGATGAGTTGCACATGCAACAGCACGGAGTCGTTTTCGGCGTGCGCCTGCCCCGCCAAAACGGCGGCGACGCCAAGTTTGCGCCCGGCCTCCAAGGCTTGCTCCGGCGAGCGCCCCAGTTTTTTATCAAAGGTGGCAGGCGCCCTAACCCTCAGCTTGCCTAACTGGGCCAATTGATTGGCCAGCCCCTCCGGCAAGCCGGCAATGAGAGGCTCTACCTGCGCCTCGTCACGCTCATTGACAAACGGCAACACTGCCAGTGTCGGCAAGGCCGTCAACCGGTAATAGGTCCACCACCCAGCCGCCATCAACACCACCAACGACGCCACGGCGACCAGCGGGTTGAAGCGCCGCGGCACGTGGATGGGGGCTGTCCCTTGCTGCAGGTTCTGCAGGTCAATGATGAGTTCGTTAACCGATTGATACCGGTGCTCCTTGTCTTTGGCCAGACATTTGCCAAGGATCGGCGCAAAAGCGCGCGCGCGCCCGTTCAGGCTGCGCGGCAAGGGCGGCGGCGCGTTGTGCAAAATCGCGGCAATCGTTTCGGCCTCGCTCTTTTGCAAAAAGGGATGCCGGCCCGTCAGCAAGGTGTAAAGCACGACTCCGGCGCTGAAAAGATCGCTGCGGTAATCAAGCCGTTCGGCGCGTAACTGTTCCGGCGACATATAAGCCACCGTGCCCGCAATCAACCCCTGGCGCGAAGCCTGGCTCGGCCCCTCGGCAACGCGCGCACCCGCTTGGCCCTGCACGACTTTGGCAAGGCCGAAATCGAGCACTTTCAAATGCCCGTTGGCCGACACGATCATATTTTGCGGTTTGATGTCGCGGTGAATGATGCTGTGCGCGTGCGCGGCGGCCAAGGCGCTCGCCAATTGCAACGCCAGCGACAACACTTGCTCACTGTCCACGCCTTTGGAGCGGCCAGGCGCGTCCCCATTCAGGGCAGGCTGGCCCGTTTCGGCGGCGGGGACGGCGGTGGGGCGCAACAATTCTGAGAGCACGTCGCCCTCGACGTATTGCATCACGATGAAACTGTAGCCGTCAGTCTCTTCCAACCCATGCACGGCGCAGATATTGGGGTGATCGAGCCGCGCGACGGCCTGTGCTTCTTTGGTGAGTTGCCGCCGCGCCCAGTTGTCGGCAGCCAGGCGGCGCGCCAGAAATTTGAGCGCAACGGGCCGCCCCAGGCGTAAGTCTTCGGCCAAATAGACCTCACCCATCCCGCCTTTGCCCAACAGCCGTTCGACCCGGTAACTGCCAATCGTCCGGCCCGTGAGGCTGGCCTCGGCTGACAACGCCTTCAGCCCGGCGTTGAAAACCGGCTCTTCTAAAAACGTCAGTTTCTTTTCAAATGCCCTGAGCAACGATTCAAGCTCGGTGCGTAACGCGACCTCTTCTTTGCAAGCCGCCGCCAGAAAGCGCTCCCGCTCCGCCCCCGCCAATTCCAGGGCCGCGTGAAAAAGGTCTTCGACATGTTGCCAGTCTTTAGTTTCCATGGCCCAACTCGCGCGCCAGCCAGGCCTTCGCCAGATTCCAATCACGCATGACCGTGATGGCGGAGACCTGCAAAACTTCCGCCGTCTCTTCGACGCTCAGCCCGCCGAAATAACGCAATTCGACCACTTGGCTTTTGCGCGCATCTTGCGCCGCCAACCGGTTCAGCGCTTCATCCAACGCCAATAGATCCACCGAAAATTCCACCGCCTGCGCCTCGGCTTCAACCAGCGAGACATGAATAGCCTGGCCGCCGCGTTTGTCGCGTTGCTGGTCGCGCGCGTAATTCCATAACACGCGCCGCATCATTTGCGCCGCGATGGCGAAAAAGTGCGCGCGGTTTTGCCACTGCACGCGTTGCTGATCAATCAGCCGCAGATAGGCTTCGTTAATCAGCGCGGTCGTTTGTAACAAATGGCCAGCCTTTTCACGCCGCATATAGTTGTGGGCCATCTGATGCAACTCGCGCTCGACCAGCGGCAACAAGGTCTCTAGCGCTGCCGCTTCGCCATTACCCCAAGCGACCAGCAAATCCGTAATCTCTGACGACACAGACGCCCTCCTCCGCTTTGCCTAGCAAGCTTTTCGTTTAGAAATTGAATCGCCGTATGAGCCGAACTGAGCGCCTTTGCCAACACCAATGCCGAGCCGGAAGCAAAGATTTATTCAGAAAGGATGAAAGGTTTTGCAGCCAAGCGGGGCGTTACGTAATGGGGGACGGTCACAAACATGCAGCATTTGCGCCTCCACCGCTTGCACCAAACCAAGGCTTCAATCAAGGCGCGGCTTTTATATAACGCCTCTCCGCGCTTGGCAATCAATTTGGCTGGGCGCGTTTGTAAAAACAGGAAACACCATGAAAAACCATCCATCAGCCACCAGTACACCCAGTCTTCCGCCAGGGCAACCGGCCAGCGCGGAGTTGTCGAATACGCTCAGAAACTGGGTCATGATCGCGCTGACCGCCATTTTTGTGCTGCTTTACGGTGCGGCGTTGTTGGGCTGGGTCAAGCCGCTAACTGATGAACGCATGGTCGCCCGTTTGGAACCGATCCTCTACGTCATCATCGGCTATTACTTCGGACGCCTGCCCGCGCAACAAAACGAGCAATCGTTAAAAGCGGAAATCGGGCGCCAAACCCAAATCGCCGAGGCCGCCCAACACGCCAAAGAACAAGCGCAACAAACGCGCGAAGCCTTGGAAGAAAAAGTAAAGAACGTCCGCGTTTCCCTAACGTCCTCCGCCACGACCGGGGCCGCCGTTTCACTTGCCGCAACTGCGAGTGAAGCGGCGGCTCCGGCTCAGAATGAAGCGTTGCGGCAGCGGGTGGCGCTGGCCTTGAACTTATTGAACTCGTAATCACACAAGACGCGGCCGGAGTCGCTTTTATCTCGAAGGAGTCAGAACTTGAACAAGCAAACTTTTTTGATCAGCAGCATCCTCGTACTCGCGCTTTGTGGTGCAGCTTGCGTGGCGAAAAACGTCGTGGTTCGTGTGCCCCAAAAGGATGGAGCAAAGGTGAAAAGTGAAGGCGTTTTTTATGCCTTGCCGCGCACGGTCATAAACGTCGAAGTGCCGGTGAATAAAACCACTAAGAAAGAAGGAAAGTACAATAAATTTGCCAAATGTCTTTTTCGCACGGATGAGTTGGAAGGAATAATCGATAAATCAGAGATTGCTTTTGACCTCGGCACTCCGGTTCTCACCCCGTCTAGCGAACCAGATCCAAATGAAATATTTCTTGTCAAAATCAAAGGCCATTATTTTGAGGACAAGAAGATGTCCTTTGACTGGACGGAAAACAGTGTATTAACGAAAGCCAGTATGGACACAACCAATCGTTTGGTTGATATGGTCACACAAACAGTTCAAACCGCAGCCACCTTGGCAGTCAAGGCTGGTATAACCGGGTTTGAAGGCTCGCAGAAATCAGATTTTGAGACCAAGTGTAGCGAGCAACTTAAGTTACAAAAGGATGATCAGGAACTACAGGACGCGCTGAAAGCTTATGACCAGTATCTCATTTGGCTGGCTGCCCGCACGCGAGTCGTCACCGGAGCAACCAGTCCGGGTATTCCAGTAGGCGACTCATTGCAACAGATGCTCAAAGAGATTGACGGCCAAATCAAACTCTATAAAGAATTGTTTTTCGGAACCGCGACGAAAGAGGTTTGGAACGCGCACTTTGCCGTTACTCCTGACAAGAATGACTGGGACAAGCCTTTTCAATTATTTGAGTTTACTTCTGAGAAAGGGGTTTGTCTCTCGCCAGATTTGCAAAGCCCATGCGCTGCTCAGCCAAACGACTCGAAGGTAAGTTTCTTGGATGCGGGAGTGCCCAAGAAATTTCAAGGTGTGCAAGCATGTCCCTGCAAAGGCGAAATGGTGGCGCTCAAGCTACAACGTGATGACCAGCAATTGGCTACTCAAATTAGCAAGAACGCTGAAAATCCAGATGGCGAACGCGGCTTTTACTACCGAGTTCCAGCATTCTCTACCGCCAACATCTTAAAGGGTACGAAGCCAATTCTACGTAACAAATTAGTAATTGCCCAATTCGGCCCTACGTTTTCATTGCCATCATCCACTGGCGGACGTAAGACTTCGTATGACATAGAACTCTATGCCACCGGTGCGCTGAAAAACTTCAAGCTGGGGTCAGAAGGCTTACTCACAAGCGCAACGGTAAAAGACCTTGGGAGTGCCGCCGGAACGGTGTTGGACGCGCGCGCGCAAGCCGCGCAAGCCGCGGCTGCCAGTGATTTCAATCAAGTCAAACGCATGCGCGAATTACTCGAAGAGTGTCAAAAAATCAAAAATGCGCAAGTTGGTCTAAGCTTGCCCGTGAATTTGCCCGCATATTGCCCGCAATAAGCATAAGCTTGCTAGCGAGCCAAACCGGCTCGTGGACTGATTGACTATGCCAAAGTACCTCGATTCCAGAGATTACAGTTATGTCCGTCAAGGAGGTGGGGAAGCATTACGGGCGCGCTTAGAAAACAGCTTGCCAGCAAGGCGTGGCTTTTGGGTTGAGCGTACCAATCCATATACCGGCGCGGCTGCGGCCTTACACGCCGTCAGCACTAGCAGCAGAACTGGCGATCGGGCAAGTTTAAGGATAACAGACCTTGAGTTAATCAATCTGGCGCTTGAGCAATTACAGTTACTGTTGCCAGCGCTTGGATTCGCGCCCGGGGAGTCCTTCGAATTCGTACCTGATGCACGCGTCAAAAAGACTGCTATGGGTTGGCGTGCCATCAATATAAAGCAGTATTACCGTGGCATTCCGCTCTTTGAGATGGAGCGCGTTCTCGTGTTCGATGAGGCTGGAATTCTTCAATACTCAGTGGGCAACAACGTGGGTGACTTGTCACCCGGACATGAGACGGCACCCAGCGTTACTGTAGAAACTGCGGCCAGCGCGGCTGCAAAGTATCTAGCACAACCAGACGTATATACCGATTCCTGGACGAGCCGCGAGAGTGCCCAGCCCGCGTTCGCGCTGGGTGATTACGAGCCCCAGATACTTGGCAGAATAACAACTGCCACACAGGCTATGGTGCTCGAACCCGGCCCATTTCGAGAGGCAATTCCCGCGCAACTTGTTTTCTTTTATCAAGGCGCCGCCATCCGGTTGGGGTGGCAATTCCTCATTAGCATGCCACGCATGGGTGAGCAATACCGGTTAATCATCGCGGCTGATTCACGCACGCCAAACCCAGATAACCCTGAGTTGCTTTATTGCCACAAGACTACTTGTGAAATGGCCGCACCTGTGAAAGGCAATGTCTGGCTCCAGCACCCGGAGGCAACTGGACAACGCCAACTGATTGATTTCCCACGGCCACTTTCGGATTACCCGATTACTCCTTTACCCACTGGCTTGCCTGCTGGTTTCCCGTTCCCGTGGATTGATGATACGGCAGAAACCTCAGGCAACAACGTGCTGTCATCTTTTGCCCAGACAGGCGCGACAATTCGAGGAAGCGTTGAGAACGGCTTCCTTACGTTTAATCCGAGTCATGAAGAGAGCCCAGAGCAAGCGGTGCTCAATGCTTTTTATTTTTGCAACTTCATGCACGACTTCTTCTGCTTACTTGGATTTGATGAGGAGGCAGGTAACTTTCAGCGTCTCAATTTCACAGGACAAGGACGTCGGGGCGATGAGCTGCGCGTGGCGGTAGAGTTAGGAGAAATCGACATGACAGCCGTTTTGGAAACCGGGGCAGATGGCACAAGAACCTTCATGACGCTGGGCCTGGTGTCAGCCAGTAATCGCCACACGGCTTTGGATTCAGACATCGTCTTTCATGAATACACACACGGCGTCACCAAACGGCTCGTTGGTAGCCACGGCGACGATCATCCTTTGGAACAAGGACAAAGCGCTGGCCTGGGTGAAGGTTGGAGCGATTATTTTGCGTTGACTGCACAGAACTTCTTTCTCAATCAGGAAAAAACCGTCATTGGCGATTGGGTATTTGACAAATCAGGCGGCAAGCGCCTGGCAAAGTATGACGATAATTATCCCGGCACCTTCGGCCAGATCGGTAAACCCGGCAATTATCTGGGAGTTGACGAACGTGGTAACCCGACACCACATCCGCTAGGTGAAATCTGGTGCGCGGCGCTGATGAAAATGAACCGCGACCTAGGCCAAGTTTTTGGTAACAAACGGCACGGTCATTTATTCGGCTGGCAACTCGTTATTGACGGATTGAAATTATTACCAGCTAGCCCGAGCTTTTTGGACGCCCGCGACACTATTCTGAAAGCCCTTAAGTCCCGCGAGCAAACGCTATCAGTAGCAATGTTCGCCCAAGCTCAGCAAGCCGTGCGGAATGCTTTTGTAAAATTCGGGATGGGGCAAAACGCCAGTTGCGTTGGGGCGTCATTAGTCAACATTGTCGAGGATCGCGCTTTACCACCGCACTTTGATTAACGGGAGAAAACCAACCAACTTCAATAACGGAGGAATTAGCATTATGGGCGCGCCGGTAATACTTGGGAAAGCAGCTTTTTTTCTTGTGCCACTTTTGCTCTGGGCGGTTGCTGCTTTTGCCACTAAACAAAAAGGCCTCGGGGTCAGAGCCTTCGCATTTATTGCTGGCAGCGACAATCGGCTGAGTTTGGCTAAGCTGCAAGCTTTGGCCTGGACGTTAGTAATCTTCGGCTCATTCGCGGCAGCCATGATTAGTCATAACCCAATTGCTTCAGGCGGCGAGGCTGAGCAAAAGCAAGCTGTTGCCGATGCCGACAAAGCGACGCAAAAAGCCGAGGAGTTGAAGAAAGAAGCAGAGAAGGCACTAACAGCAGCAAAGAATGCCCGATCTGAAATGGCTGACGCAGACGAAGCGAACAAAGACGCCCAAAAAATAATTGAAACGGCGAAAGACGAGGAAAAGACAAAGGCGAAAACTGCCGCCGACAAGGCAGAAGAGGCATTGAAGCTTAAGAAGAAAGAGTCAGAGAAAAAAAACCAGGCTGAAACTGGCGCAATCACAGCCGCCAAGCAAGCTGAGCAGGCTGCCAGAGAAGCTAACTTGAAAGCCAAAAGTTATAACTGGGTGGAAATACCTGCTGCCTTGTTAATGTTGGCTGGTATTGCCATTGGCTCCGGCGTTTTTTCTAGCTTGATTTCGGCCCTTAATGGTGAAGATAAGACGGCGCGTGTTACCGAAGTCAAATCCATCATGGCAACGGAGGTGAAATCAAAATGCTCCGATGCCAAGCCCACATCGAATGAAAATGTTCTCTTGCTCACCGGAATAGATTTTGGCGCCTCGGGCACGGCCAAATTAGGACGGGCGGGAAATGGCGAAGAAGTTGTGCCGTCCCTTTGTTGGAACAGCACAAATATCGTCCTTGATGTAAATGCAGCCAAGCTTGATGGCTTGGAATGTCTGTTACTTGAGACCTCCAACGGAAAACTTTGGTATCCGCTAGATAAGGATTTGAGATTAGGTGAGCAGAGATCCTCTTATGAATTTGCCGACCTTTTTCGGAATGACAAAAATCCGAGTAACTTAGATCTGATGAAATTTCAGATGTTCGGTTGGACAGTGATCGCCATTCTCATCTACAGCTACCTTTTTCTTACTGATTTGCGTGCAGACATGGATTCGTTGCCGGTTGTCCCGCAATCCATCGTAATTCTGACCGGCCTGAGTCAGGCCGGCTATCTAACTGGCAAAGGAGTTTCCAATGTCAGCCCGAATGAAAGAAGGTAAGCAAGTCTACTACAACGCCAGTTGATCGTATTAACCTTCCCCGAGCCTAGGGGTATAACGCTCCAACTTGCATCACGTTACTTAGAAATAAAGGAGACCACTATGCCAACTCTCGATCCCATTCTTTTCTGGAACGACGTCGCCCTCGAAGCCAATCGCGTCAGCCATACCAATGGCGCGAAAGAGCAGACCGGGCCACCTCTGAGCGCGCGCGCGCTGGCGGTTGTGCATCTGGCGATGTACGACGCCTTTGCCGCCGTCGCCAATGATCCGGCCAACTTGCCGGCTTATCTGACGGGGCTACCTGCGCCGCCGCCCGGGGCTGCGCTTGAGGCAGCGGTGGCGGGCGCGGCGCATACGACCTTGTCCGTTTTGTTTCCGAGCCAGAAAGCCTTCTTCGATTTGCGGCTGGCGCAGGCGGGCAATGTGCTTGACGTAGGCCACGCGTTTGGCGTCACGGTCGGCAAAGCCATGCTCGACGAACGCAAACTCGATCCGGGCGTGGAAGCCAGCGGGTATGTCGTCTCGGAAGGTCGCGGCAAGCACCGGCCCGATCCCGACAATTCGGATCAAGGCATTCACGCGCCGTTTTATGGAGCCAAATCGCGGGGCTTCGCCATCACCAAACGCCACGAACTCAAGCCGCCGCCCTTTGACGACAACGACTATCGTCAGGCGCTGCGCGACGTGCGCGGCAAAGGCATCGCGCCGGAGTTGATGGGCACACTACCGGCGGGCATTGACGCGCGCACGCCGGAAGAAACGGTCATCGGTTTGTTCTGGGGCTACGACGGCGCGGCTGAACTGGGCACACCGCCACGGCTGTACAACCAGATCGTGCGGGTGCTGGCGCTCAGCAAGAACAACACGCCGGCTGAGAACGCACGGCTCTTCGCGCTGGTCAACACGGCGATGGCCGACGCGGGCATTCTGGCGTGGGATCAGAAATACATCCATGAGTTGTGGCGTCCGGTCGTCGGCATTCGCGAACACGACACTTCGTTTGGTCCGGCGGCCACGACCGGCGCCCACGAGATCGCAAAAGAAGGCGATCCGGGCTGGTTGCCGCTAGGCGCGCCCGCGACCAACTCGAAAGGCAAAAACTTTACGCCGAATTTCCCGGCTTATCCGTCGGGCCACGCGACCTTCGGCGCGGCGGCGTTGCACGTCACGCGGCTCTTTTACGGGGTAAAAGACCGCAAAGCCGACAAGCTGTTTGACGGCCTCACTTTTGTTTCGGAAGAGCTGAATGGCGTCAACAAGGACAATCACGGCACCGTGCGCCCGCGCCATGTCCGCAGCTTCCCGGACGGCCTGTGGCAGATGATCGAAGAGAACGGGCGCAGCCGCGTGGATTTGGGCGTGCACTGGGTCTTCGACGCCTTTGCCGTCAAAGGCGGCAAACCCGATCTCACCAAAAATATCGGCGGTGTGCTGCTCGGCCTGACCATCGCTGAAGACATCTTCAATGGCGGCAGGGCCAAGGGGTTGAAGAAATCCCCGGTCGGGCCGCGCGCGTAAGCTGCTCACAGACCAGCCGTCACGCCACGCGGCGGTTGGTCTGCGTCAGACAAACATTTTCTAGTTTCCCAGGACTTCCCATGCAAAGACGCTTTTTCAGTACGCCTGCCGCAATTCCCGTAACCGCGCCCACATTAGCCGAGGCGTTGCATGCCGCCGCGCCCAGCGAGGCCTTTCTGCCGCGCCACGATCCGCCGTTGGAACCGCGCGACGACGCCGTTTTTTTGCTAACGGCGGCGGCAGAAATCGAACACGCCTTAATGGTGCAATACCTCTTCACCGCTTACTCGCTGTGGGTGGACAACCCTAGCCTGACCGCCGAGCAGCGAGCCAAGCTAAGCGACTTGCAGGGTACCGTGATCGGCATCGCCCAGGAAGAGATGGCGCATCTGCTGACGGTGCAAAACCTCTTGCACCTGCTGGGCGGGCCGCTCAATTTCAATCGTGAGCAAGCACCCTACGCCAGTGAGATTTATCCGTTCCGCTTTAAGCTCGAAGCGCTCACGCTGGACTCGCTGGCGAAATACGTCTTAGCCGAAAGCCCGCTCGAATGGCCTGCGGACATTAGCGCCGACGAGCGCGCGGACATCGAGCGCCGCGCGTTACGCTCCAATGAGGACACGCCCGTGCGCCATGTCGGGCCCATCTTTGCCAGCCTGCAAGCCTTGTTCAAAGATCACTTGACCGACGCCGATTTCCGCCTTGATACCCTGGGGTTACAAGGCGGCGACGATTGGGGCAGCGACCCGCTCATCGTGCGCACGTTTGGCGGCGCGGACGTGGCACAAGCGCGGCAAGCTGCGCTGGCGGCCATCGCTGACATCGCGCGCCAGGGCGAAGGGCACGAAAATCAGCCCAAATCGCATTTCGAGCGGTTTCTCGACAGCTTCCGCGTCTTCAAAGAATTGTCGGGTGGCGGACGGCAATTAACCTGGCCAGTGGCGGAAAATCCGAATACGACGACGGCGCGCGAAGTCAGGGGCAGCGGCGCGCCCGTGCTGGAAGCCTTGGCCGAGGCCCACGAGCGCAAGGGTCGCATCACCGACGCGCGCGCCAAAAACTGGGCGCATCTATTCAACTTGCGTTACCGGCTGTTGCTTGCGCACTTGTCGCATTATTTGCGGCTCGATCAGTCGCAAGCGCCCGCTCTCGGCACCCAACGCGAGAAACTGCGGGACTGGACGTTTAACGAGATGGTATCGCGGCTTGGCCCCATCGCCCGCCAGCTCGTGCAAATGCCCAAAGACGACCCGCCGGGCAAGTACCACGCCGGGCCGCCGTTTGAATTGCCCTACACGCTGAATCTGCCGCAACGCGAGACCGACCGCTGGCGCATGCAATTGGACGTTGCCAAAGCCGCGCAGGCGCTGGCGCAACGCATGGTGAACGACGGCGAAACTGGCGCTGTGCTGTCGGGCTTGCTGGATGCGGACGCGCAGCAAGAGTTGGCGGATTTGCAAGCGCTCGCCGCCGGCCATGATCCCTTCGCGGGAGGCGGCGGTGGAACCGGCGGCGGCAACCCAGCGCCAGCGCCACTCAGTTTTGCCGCTGACATCAAAGACTTGTTTCGTGCCAGGGATCACACCGCCATGCTCGCGCGCGGCCTCGACCTGCATGACCACCAGCAGGTGTCCGCCCAGGCCGCTGAGATTCTCGCGCGCGTGACTGACGGCAGCATGCCGTGCGACAGCGCCGGGCGTTGGCCCCCTGAACGAGTCGCCAAATTCCAGCAATGGATTACCGACGGCAAACAATCGTGAGGCCGTTCAACGGCGCGACTTTCAAACGAATCGCCATCTCAAAAAAGAGCGCACATGAAAAGTACACATGAAAAATGAAGCCAGAAAAAAAGAAAGTTGAGTAACTGATTGGAACCCCTCGTTTGGGGTTCGGCGACCTCGCCTTGGGCACAGGGCCGCCTGATTAGCGGGCAAACAACCAGCGGAGTTAACGCAAGGGACGACAAGCGCCGAAGCGAAACTCCCAAATCATCCAAAAGGAGAATGTCACATGCCTCTTCCTATCCTAACCACCCCTTTAACCTGGAAAAGTACAGACCCGAATGTCGTCGCGCTGTTTGACGACCTTCAGGCGAATATTCTCAAAGGCCACGGGCGTGACCATACCATCAACTTGTTCCTGCAGTTCGACCCAGCCAAACAAGTCCCCATCAAGGCGGCCATTCACCAACTGAGCGGCCAGCTCAAGACGGCCAAGCAGCAGTTGCTCGAAGCTGAGGACTTTAAGACATCGAAGAAGGATGGCGGCACGGTGCGTTGCTTCCTGCTGACGTTCGCCGGGTATCAGAAATTAGGGGTGGCCGCCAAGGCGCCGCCAACACTTGCCGGTTCCGCTTTCCAGGCGGGCATGAAGGCGCGCACGGGAATTCTCAAAGACCCCGCTCCGGCCACCTGGGATGCCCATTTTAACAGTGAGATCCACGCCCTGCTGCTGCTGGCGGATGACAACACGGAGCGTCTCAACGCTGACCGCGATAGTGTCGTAGCTTCGCTGGAAGCAGTGGGCGTAAAAGTCTTGGGCGAAGAGCGCGGGGATCAACAACGCAACAGCCGCGGCGATGGGGTTGAGCACTTCGGCTATGTGGACGGACGCAGCCAGCCCCTGCTGCTGACGGAAGATGTTGACCGCGAAAAAGCCCTGACTGACGGTACCTCCATGTGGGACCCGGCGTTTCCTGCCGAGCAAGTGCTGGTGACCAACGCCGGGGTTCTCCTCGGCAGCTTCTTTGTGTTCCGCAAACTGGAGCAGAACGTGTTCGCGTTCAAACGCAAGGAGGAGGACTTGTCCACGGCGCTGGGTCTGACGGGCGATGACCGGGAACTGGCCGGCGCAATGATGGTGGGCCGCTTTGAAGACGGCACGCCGGTGGTGCTCCGTAAAGAAGCTGGCATCGGGGGCGATGTGCCCAACAATTTCAACTACAACGACGATCTGGCGGGAGTGAAGTGCCCCTTCCATGCGCATATTCGCAAAACCAATCCGCGTGGTACCGGCGGCGGCGAACCGCAACCCGCCGAACGCGGCCATATTATGGCGCGGCGCGGGATCACCTACGGCGAGCGCGAAGAAGGCCTGGGCGACCGCCCGGAAGAGAAAGTCGGCTTGCTCTTCATGTCGTATCAAAAGAACCTGGAGAATCAGTTCGAGTTCACACAGCAGACCTGGGCGAACAATCCCGGCTTCCCCATCGGCCCGGTGCCGCCGCCCGGCATTGACCCTGTGATCGGCCAAGGCGTAAACCCGCCGGGTACCCAGCAGACGCCGCTGCATTGGGGCGATCCGGCCACCGCCAAGACGCCCAGCAATTTCGCAGGCTTTGTCAAAATGAAAGGCGGCGAGTATTTCTTCGCGCCGGTCATTAGCACGCTGCGAACTTTGTAAGTGAAGGCGGGGCCAGGCTGAAAACCGGGCCCCGCAAGCATCAGGTTCTCAACCTGTCCGGCATACGCGGTGTCAGTAAGACAAACGGGTTGAGAACCTGTCCTACCCTTTCCCGAGGAGGAAAAACAAATGTCTGAATATGACGATAAATATGGTCCGTACCCGATGCGCATCCAAGTAATGCCGGGGTCTGAAGCGGAGTACCGTCACTATCGGGCTGCGGCGCGGCACAGTGACGAACGCCTTGAGCGAGAGGCACTGGCGCCTGGCGTCACCGCTTCACCACAGGACGATCTGCTCTTTCGCGGTGGGAAGACTTTACCGCAGATGGGCTTCCAAAACGTCTACCTGGGGCACTCTAGCGACTTTGCGCCAGGTGATGTGGAGTCCATTGACGATGCCATTACGCGTCTGATGCGTGACGAACAACTCAAAAGTATCATCCAGCAATACTTCCCTGGCAAAACGCTGTCCTATGACATCGCGCCATCGGTCATACTGGAGGAATCCAGGCCAAACGAGATGGATGAGCCGGATGTCCAGAACAAGCTTATCGAATTGTTCGACCGTAATCTCATTCTGGGCAGCGACCACGATCGTACCTGCTTCAACTTAGTGCTCCCGCCGGACACAGTGCTAAGGTTGAACGGCTCCAGTTCACTGTCCGGGCTGGGCGGTTATCACGGCTCGGTACATTTCTTCCGTAATGGCCAGACGCAAACACTCTATTACTCGGCCAACGCCTACTCCGCGATCCGCGCGGGCCGCCGCAATGGCATCCCGTTCTTCAACACTCCGTGGAAGAACGTCGTATGCACGTTGTACCACGAGTTGATCGAGTCCCAGACGGATCCGGACGTTGGTGATGCCATCCGCCAGGGCGACCGGCGCTTCATCGGCTTCAACTCCGGTCGTGGTCAGGAAATCGGCGACCAGCCTATCTCGGCCAACTCCTTGGACAAAGTTTTCAAAGAGGTGCTCACGCTGCCCGGCCCGCGCCCCACACCTGTCCAATTCATGTACTCCAATGCGGTGCATGGTGCGGAGGGGCCAGCCGAAAAACCGCCGCAGGAACTCGTCATCAACGGGCCGGCGATCCAAGGGGAAATAAGCGTCGGGGGCGAGCGTGACCTTTATGCGTTTAGAGTGACGACCGCAGGGCGGTATGCGATTGAGACTTTCGGAAATACGGATACCTTCGTGAGTCTTTTCGGTCCGAATAGCCAGGCACGTCTGATCGCAGAAGATGACGACAGTGGGCCTGGGACCTTGTCATTGCTGGTTCAGAATCTGACGGTCGGCCAGTATTTTGTCCGGGTTCGCCATTTTAGTCCGTCAAGTACGGGCCCCTATGGAATCTCGGTACGGTCAATCGCCGCTGCCTAACCGGACGAGCCGGAACCAACCAAGGCCAATTGTTGAAAAGTCTGAGCCCTCGGATTTTGTGAGCACAGTATTGGCAGAACTTACGCAAGACACGAACAAGTTAGCCACAGAGGCACGGAGTCACAGAGCTTTTTCACAGTGCTGGCATAGTTCTCCGTCTTTCTCCGTGTCTCTGTGCCCCGGTGGCAAATCTTTGCGTAAGTTCTGATTGGGATTATGTAAAAGGAGCAACGCCATGGCTGAAATTTTGCAGACAATCTTTCTCAATCCGCCCATCGCCATCGCGCGGCTGGGCGACGGCACGACGCCGCAGGAGGCCTACCGCTGGGTGCAAACGCCCACGCCGCGCAGCCCCGGCGAAACGACGGTCAAACCCGATTGGACACTGGTCGTGCAAACCGACGGTTCGGTCGAACCCGTCATGCCCGGCCAGTTGAACTTCCGCGACGGTGCGCTGATTCGTCCGGTATGCCCGTTTTTCGAGTTGTGGGCGCTGCTGGGCGAACCGGGCAGCGCGCCCGACACCTGGCACGAAACGCCCGTCACGCCCGCTTTGCTCACGCAACACGGCGCGGCGCCGAATGACCTGCTGGTGCGGGTGGACGCGCAAAACCTGAAAGCCGCGCGGCGGACGTTCGACCCCGCAATGCGCTTCGGCACCTTTCCGCCGGTCGAAGTGCGCGGCGACAATCACGCCGTCGCGCCCTTGCTGGCCGTCTCGCCGCCGGGCGTGCCCGCCGCCAATCGCCTGATTCCCGCCGGACGCAACATCCCGCTGGGCGCGCTGCAAGTCATGCGCAGCCGTCCGCAACCCGCGCCCGGCATGACCGCGTGGAGCGCAGAAGTTAACGTCGAAATCATCCGCGTGCGCTTCACGCCCGCGCGCGGACGGTTTTACGGGCCGCCGGACGCCGCGACGCCGCACGTGCCGCCGGGCGCCGCGACGGCGTTCCCGCTGGTCGAAGCCAACCGCGCCTTTTTGAATCCGGGGGCGTCCTGGGTAGGCGCGAATGCGCAAGATCAAGCCATTGATCAGCCTTCCGACACTTACGACGGCGCCGATGTGGGAACGAACGTCTCGTTGGGCGTGGTGGACGACACCTGCGAAGCGCGGTTGGAATTCACGCTGGCGCTGCCCGGCGGACGCACGCTGGCGGCGCACGCGAATGTCTTCGTCGCGCCGCCGGATTTCGCGCCCGACCGCCGCCCGTTTTTATCGCTGGCCGATGAATTGAACGATTGCGTGGGTGCCGCCGCCGCGCGCAACGCGGGCCTCGACGCGGCCCAGCGCGACGCCTGGGTCGAAGACCTCTTCGAGCGCATTTATGAAACCGTGTCGCTGTTCAACCTCGATCACTGGCGCGCGGCCAATGCGATTCAGTTGACGCCGGGCCAACAAGCGGCGACGCCGATTCCGCTGGACGGCGTGCCGCAGCCGCGCCGCGCCATGGGCGGACGAGATGCTTTGCGCAACCGCGACTTCGCGCTGCCCGCCGTCACGGCCAACGCGCCGCTGCCGCTGACCGAACACGCGCGCGCGCGGCATCGCTTCCTTTCCGACCTGGAGGCCTTGCGCGATCTGGTGCTGCAAAAGCCGGAGCGCCTCGCACAACTCGTGCGGCGGCCCTTCGAGGCCGAAGCCGGAGAGGGCTTGCGCCGCACCACCATGCGCATGCCGCCGTTTATGGCGCAATCCACCCCTGCTACGCCGCTCACGCTCGCCGCCTGGCAATACGATTTGCTGATGGCCTGGGTGGAAGCGGTCAAACTGACGCCGATTCCGTTGGCTGGGCCGCTGGCGGCGGTGGCCGCTGCCGCACCCGTGCCGCTTTCGGAGGCCGCCGCCGCGCGCCGCGCCGCTGTGTTAGCGCACCTCGGCGCGGGAGGGCAACCGTGATGCTGACGCTCGCACAATTGCCCGCCGCGCCCGCCGCGCCGCTCTTCAAACGCTTCACGTCCGCCGTGGGCGAACACCTGCTAATCGTGCCGCATTCGCGCCTTTTCGATGTGCCGCCAGAGTTAGCGGCGGCCCTCGACGCGCAGACCGGCGACGCGCTCCAACTCGTCGCGGCGCTCGCGCAAACGACGGAGCGCGAAGCCGCGTTGGACGCGGTCGTCGCCCCCACGCCGCAAAGCCTCTCGCTCAACGTCAGTGCGAGTTGCAACCTGGCCTGTGCGTATTGTTATGCCGGGCAGGGCGCGTTCGCCGGCGCGCAACCGGCGCCCATGTCGTGGGACATCGCGCGCGCCGCCATTGATCGGTTGTTCGCCACCGCCGATGCGCAAGCGCCCCTGACGGTGGGCTTCCTCGGCGGCGAACCCTTCGTCAATCGCGCCTTGATTCATCAAGCGGTGACATACGCCGCCAGCGCAGGGGCGGCGCGCGGGCTGGACGTGCGCTTCGCTGTCACGACCAACGGCACGCTGTTGAATGACGCGGATGTGGCGTTGCTGCGCGCGCATCGTTTCGCGGTCACCGTCAGCGTGGACGGCGGCGCGGCCTTGCACGATGCGCAACGTCCGTTGGCGGGCGGGCAGGCGGGCAGCTTCGCGCGGCTGTGCGTGGCGTTGCGGCCCTTGCTGGACGAACCGGGGCAGGCGCTCATCGCCGCGCGCGCCACGGTCAACCGGCACGATTTCAATTTGCGCGAACGCTTCGCCGCGATTCTGGCGGCGGGCTTTCCCGAAGCAGGCTTCGCGCCTTTGCGCAACGCCGCACCGCAGGCGGGCGCGCTCGGCGACGCGGACTGGCCGCCTTACCTGGCGGCGCTGCTCGAACTGGCGCAAGCCGAGTTCGCGCGCGCGCTGCAAGGCGAAAACATCCGGCTGACCAATTTCGCCGTCGCGCTCAAACAACTGGCGCGCGGCGCGAGTTCGCCTTATCCCTGCGGCGCGGGCGGCGGTTATTTCTCGGTCGCGGCCAATGGCGACTGGTACGCCTGTCATCGCGCCATCGGCGCGGCGGCTTATCGCCTGGGCGACAACACAGGGCTGGACGCGGCGCGGCGGCAGACGTTCTTGACGGCGCGGCATGTGCACGCACAGACGGACTGTCAAACTTGCTGGGCGCGCTATCTATGCTCCGGCGGTTGTCATCAGGAAGCCGCGCAGCGGACGGCGGCCTCCTGCGACTTCGTGCGCGGCTGGCTGGAGTTTTGTTTGCGCGCTTATTGCGAGTTGAGCGCGCAGCGTCCGCAATTCTTTTCATCTTTGGAGGGACAGCAATGAGCCAACAAGACCCCATCAAATTGATTCCCCGCAATGTCGCCGCGCTGCGGCGCGGCCAAAAACCCGCAGACGCCGCCCGGCTGGTAACGGGCAATTCCGCCGCCACGCGCCTGGAATCCGGCGTGGGAAATTGCTTCCCCGGCCTGGAATGCGATCTGCGCAATCTGGAGCACCGCTTCTTTCCATTTTTGGAAGTGGAGATTGTGGGCAACACCGTCGTCATCGTCGCGGTTGAACTGGCGGGCGTGCAAAGCGCTGTCGCGGCGGGGCAATTGACGGCGGCGCAAGGCGCGCTTTATCAACTCATCGCCAACGACGCCAACAGCGCGAGCCAAACCGCTTGGAGAATCGAGCAATTGAGCGGCACGTTTGTCGGCCAACTCGGCAATCCGCCCTTCGTCCTGGCAGATTTGAACACGCCCAGCATGGGCGCTGGCCGCCGGCCACCCGATGCCTGGGCGGCCATCCGGCTGCTGGCCGAAGACACGCCCGTCACGCTTACGGTGCGGCGCGATGGCGCGGCCACCACGCAAACGCTGACCGGCAACCGCGCGCGTTACCTGGACGACAACGGCGCGCTCGCCCAGATGTTCGCGCCCGGCGAATTGACGCAGTCGCTGTGCAGCCCCTGGACACACGATTTCCGCGATTGTGGCTGTTATTACTGGGCCGCCAATCATCCAGACATCGCCAAACCGCCGTCGCTCACGCCGCCGTCCAATGTGCTGGACGCCAACGCCGATGTGCCCTGGGAACGTGTCAACCGCAATTTGACCCCCGCGCCGACCCACGCCACCGCCGCTGCGCCGGCAGAGCTGCGACACTACGAAATCAATACGCTCTGGCAGACGCTCAACTTCGTGCTGGAAGGGCGCGAGTTGCTCGGCCCCTACCAGCCGGGCGCTGTCAGCCCGGCACCGCCCTTTGCCACACAGGCGGAACTGGAAACGCAACTGCGCTATGCCGCCGGTGTCGAACTCGCCGTCATGCACGAATACCTGACGGCGGTGTTTTCGCTGAAAGTGACGGGACTGCCCGCCGCTTTGCGCGATGACGTGACGGCCGCGCGCGCCGAGCTGTTGCGCATCGCCATCGGCGAGATGCGGCACTTGCGCGCTGTCAACGACGTGTTGGCCGCACTGCCCGCCGCCGCGCCGTTCACGCCGGCTTTGCGCGTGGCGACGAGTGTGCCCGGGGTACAACCCGGCGCATTTCTCCCAGTGCAGATGCGCCCGGCGCTGCCCGCTGTGATTGATGAGTTCATCGCCATCGAGCAACCGTCACGCTCCGTGGACGGCGTTTACGCACGCATTCTGGCGACACTGGGACAATTGGGAAGCGACGAGCAAGAGCAAACCATCCGAACCATCATGGCCGAGGGCGAAGATCACTTCGAGACCTTCCAATTCATCCGGGAATGGCTCGGCAGGCACACTCCCAATGATTACTTGCGCGCGCCCAATCTGGCGCCGCCCCCCGCCGCCAATCTGCCGCACCAGACCTTGCAGCAACGTTACCGCACGCTGTTGCAATTGCTCTTCGACGGTTATCGGCTGGGGCTGCCCGCCGGTGCGCCGCAGATCAACGCGGCGCGCACGGCGATGCTCGGCCCCACCGGCTTGCAAGGCGCAGCGGAGGCGGTCGCACAAGCGGGCTTTCTGGTGGTCTTTGACGCGCTGGCCGATCCGCGGTTCGCCCCGCTTAATCACCCTTGAGGCGCTTATGTTTCATCCGGATGATTACGACGCTGTCGTGTTAGGAGCCGGGCCGGCGGGGTTATTGGCTGCGTTGGCGCTCGCGCGCACCCAGCGCACAGCGCTGCTGGCCGACCGGCTGCCTGCCGCGACCGACCCGCCGCGCGTGGAAGCAACCCCGGCGGCTTTGCTGACGCTCTTGCTGGAATTCGGCCTTCATCCGGCGGAACTCGGCGTGACGCGGCTCTATGAAGCGCGCGTGAGCGCCTGGGAAACGGCTGTGCCGACAACGCAGCCCAGCCCAGCCACGGCGCATCTCGCAAGACCGGCCTTGGAACTGGCCCTGCTGCGCCGCGCAGCCGCCGCGCCCCGGCTGGACCTCATTCAATGCCGCGTCTCAGCGCCACTCGTGCGGCAACTCAGCCAAGCCGCCAAACGCGGGGTTCGTTTGCTGGACGCCACCGGACGCCACGCGGTCACGGCCAGTACTCGCACGCAACCGTCACAGCCCTGGGGAAGCCGCAGTTTTTGGGTCTCAACCAGGGAGTGCCAAGTTGATGGCGCCTTTATGCTGGCGGCGCTGCCAGCAGGCTATGTCTATCGCCTGGGAACCACTGGCTACGCGGGCATAGGTCTCGTCGGGCGCGGCAAATTGCTGTCGGCGAACGCCCAAGAAATCCAGCCTCAACTCAGGCATTGCGGGGCGGCCTGGATTCTCGATGGACTGCCCCCGCTTGAACAAATGAGTCAGGGCAAAGCCGCTCCGGCCTCGGTGCAATGGACGGCGGGCGGCCCCGCCTGGCGGCTGGGCGATGCCGCGCTGGCCCGCGATGCCCTGTCTTCACAAGGTCTCTCTTGCGGAATCTCTGAGGCGTTGTATGCCGCAGCCAAACAGATGCCCCAAAACGACGGCCTGTTCGCCAGCCGCCAAGCTGAGCAGCGCGCTTTACATCTCCAAGGGCTCGAACAGGTGATCTCGAACTGCCATTACCGCCACCACGCGGCGTGGAGCAGTTACGCTGATTTCATTCGCAGCCACGCGGCCACCATTACGCGGCACCCCAGCATTGCGCTCAAGGACAATCGCCTCATCCACACCAATTGATTTTCCGGCTTGCCGACGCTACCCTGCGCACGCATTTTTGCTGGCAGTAAACTTCCCCCCGCCAACAGCAACGCTACATCGGCTTGCTGACATTTCCGTCAATTCAAACGCTTCTTCCTCCAACCCATTGTCCGCTTCAACGTGTGAACTATGCCGCGCCTTTCGTTGATTTTCATCAAACACTTCATGCTTGCCCTGTTCGCGCTGAGCCTCTGGTTGAGCTACAGCGAAAGACCAACCGCGACGATCATTTCCGCCCAAGCCCTGCCACCGCTCACTTACGACATTGTCTATGTGCGCGCGCCGCGTTTCGGCGACAACACCAACACCATCTGGCCCGAAGTCTCGACACCGCTGCTGCCCGAACCGAATGCCGATTTGCTGCTGCTACATCCGAATGGCAGCGAAGAAGTCCTCTTCGCCGCCGGAGCGAACGGCGCGGTGGTTGATCCATCTGTTTCGTATGACGCCCGGTCGGTGCTCTTTGCGTACTACCCAAATGTGCGCAACGTGAATACGCAACGCGCGGGGCGTGATCGCGGGCTGTCACGCGAGGGCGCGGATATTTACCGCATCGAAATCGCCAGCCGCCAGGTCACGCGGCTGACCTTTCAGGAATTCACGCCCAACACCGGCAACGGCGCAAACTTTGATTGCACACGCGCAGAAACGAATTGTCCGCAGATTGGCGTTTTCAACACCGGCCCCGCGCCGTTGCCCGATGGGCGCATCGTGTTTACCTCGACGCGCGACAACTTTGTGCCCAGCAAGATGTTCAACTCGGCCCAGCGCGTGATGCAGCTTTATGTGATGGATGGCGATGGCCGGAACGTGCAGAACATCGGCCATTTGAATCTGGCTTCGGCCCTGCATCCGTTTGTGTTGAAAGACGGGCGCATTGCGTTTACTTCGTGGGAAGACATGGGCACGCGCGACGAGCGGGCGTTTACGCTGTGGACGATCTGGCCGGATGGTTCGCGCTTTGAGCCGTTCTCAGGCTTCGGCGATACGCACTTTGCGCATCATTTCATGACGCAACTCTCGAACGGCGACATCGCCGTCTGCCGTTACTACAATTTCAACACCAACGGCTTTGGCGAGTTGTATCGCTTCCCCGTCGCACCCGACAGCGCGGCGCTCTTTCAACCGATCCCCAACGACAGCGCGGCGGTAGACGAGATTCCGTTGAAGCGCGTCGGCTACACGCGGCTGACGCCCTTCACCGATGCCGAAGACTTCCCCGCCCCGTGCCGCGTCGGCGATCCGATCTATCCGCCCGTGCCTTGTCCGAACGGGAATGCGAACCGCGTCGGCAAATTCACCCTGCCGTCCGCCGCGCCCAACAATGAGTTGCTGCTGGTTTACACGCGCGGCGCGGCCAATCACAACGGCATTTACGTCAATCAAGGCTTGGACACGCCCTATTACGACGGCGGGATTTATCGCATGCGCGGCGATCAGGTGTTGCCACGGCCTGAAGATTTGCTGCTGGTCAAAAACAGCCCGCAATACAACGAACAATGGCCGCGTGCCGTCGTGCCCTACAAACAAGTCTACGGTGTAGACGCGCCCGCCACTCTGCCCGACCTCAAAAACGACGGTGCGCTTGACGCCCGCTTGCCCGAAGGCACGCCGCTCGCCCTCGTCGGCTCGTCCTCGCTGATTTCGCGCGACACGCGCCCCTTCAAAGGCGACCGCTTTTACTGGCACGAAAACTTTGGCGACCGCAACTGGCTTCAGCAAGGCGCAGACGCGGGCGTGTACAGCGACAATGACATTTACGCCGTGCGCATTCTGGCAATGCAGCCGATCACCGACCGCAGCTATCCCAACGATTCGCGCGCGTTCAATTCGCACCTCAGCGAACGTGTGCGCATCCTCGGCGAAATCCCCGTGCACAAAGAGGGCGTGACGGATGTGCAGGGCAACGTTGACACGTCTTTCCTCGCCAAGATTCCGGCGGATGTACCCTTCACCTTTCAGACGCTCGACCGCAACGGCCTCGTGTTGAATATGGCGCAGACCTGGCATCAGTTGCGGCCCGGCGAAGTGCGCAACAATTGCGGCGGCTGCCACGCGCATAGCAAAGCCCCGCTCGCTTTCGCCACGACCGCCGCCGCGCAGGCGAATTACCAAGTCCGCGATCTCAGCGCCACGACGCCGTTGCTCAACGTTGACGGTTCCAACGCGCCAGGCGTGACGACGCTCAACAGCAAAACCACGACGCTCGAATACTTGCGCGACATTCGCCCGATCCTGCAAGCCAAATGCGCCACGTGCCACAGCACGCAAGGCGGACGCACGCCCGAAGCCGGTTTGAATCTGGACATGGACAACCGCCTGACCAGCGATGGCTATCCGGCAACGTATGCCTGGCTGGCGCGGCCTTACACAGCGGCCAATTTGACCACGCGCTCGCTCGCGCCCGAAGGCTATTGGTTCTTTCCGCAAGTCACACGCTACATCCGCGCCGGACAAGCGCGGCAGAGTTTGCTGGCGTGGAAGATTTTCGGCAGGCGCTTGGATGGCCGCGCGAACGCTGACCGCCCGACTGAATTGGTGTCGGGCGATCCGTTCTCGGTGCCCGCGCCCTGGCGTTTCTTTGAATGCGATTTGGATTTCACCGGCACGCAGATGCCGCCGCCCGGCTCCGGCTTCACGCTGACGTGGGAAGAGCGCATGAAGATTGCGCGTTGGATTGATCTGGGTGCGCCGCTTGACCTGACGCAATTCGTTGCGCGCCCCTTTGCCGGTTTCTTTGAAGATGACTTGCGCCCGACACTGGCGCTGACACCGGCAACCGCGCCCGCCAATAACATGCTCACGCGCTTCGTCATCGGCGCGTATGATCTCGACAGTGGGATTGATCCAACCACGCTTACCCTCACGTTGGATCGTACTGTCGGCAACTTGGCGGCGGGCGCGAATCTCGCCGCAGGTTTGACGCTGAATGACGGCGGCACCGTGACGATCAATCTGCCTGTGATTATCAACCTGACAACCGGGCCACTCACGGCGACGTTACAAATCCGCGACCGCGCCGGACAGACAACGAAACTCGTGCGCACCTATCGCTCGACCTCAGCGCCGCTGGCTGTCGCCAATGTATCGGCGGCCAGTTACAGCGCGACGCCGCTCGCGCCCGCCGCCATCATCGCGGCCTTCGGCACGAATCTGGCGAGCGCGACGCAAAGCGCGAATGCGACGCCGCTGCCGACAACACTCGCGGGCACGACAGTGACCGTGCGCGACAGCGCGGGCGTCGAACGCGCGGCCCCGCTGTTTTTCGTTTCGCCCAACCAGATCAATTATCAAATGCCGCCCGAAACCGCGCCCGGCGCTGCGACGATCACTGTCGTCACTTCGGCGGGCAGCGTTTCGCAAGGCGCAACGACCATCGCCGCCGTCGCGCCGGGACTCTTCGCCGCCAATGCCAGCGGCCAGGGCCTTGCCGCCGCGTTGGCCCTGCGCATTCGCGCCGATGGCACACAAAGCTACGAGGCGATTGCGCGCTTCGATCCGGCGTTGCAACGGTACGTCGCGCAACCGATTGATCTTGGCCCCGCGAATGAGCAAGTGTTTTTGATCGCGTTTGGCACAGGCTTTCGCTTGCGCAGCGGCTTGGCGGCCGTGAGTGCGCGCGTTGGCGGATTGGAAGCGCCGGTGAGTTTTGCGGGCGCACAGGGCGCGCTCATTGGCGTGGATCAGGTCAATGTGCAATTGCCGCGCGGCTTAAGCGGTCGTGGCGAAGTGGAAGTGATGTTGTTAGTTGATGGAAAAACTGCGAATGCGGTACGGATTAACGTCAAATGATTGGCACAAGCCGAAGCTGACACCAAAAACCAATCCCCCTACACCTGAATTAGAGCAACCATCAGAGATCAGGTGAATGGTTTTCGGTGTCAGCTTTCGCAACCCCGTTCAAGCGGCAAGACCCAGACAGCCGCGCCCCCAATGCTTTAATGCTTCAACGCCTGCTCAACCGCCTGCGTCATCTTTTCGTCTTCGGGTTTGTCGGCGCTTTCAAAGCGCGCCAGCACCTTGCCATCGCGGCCCACCAGGAATTTGCCGAAGTTCCATTTGAGGTCGCCGCCGAATTGCGGTTGGGTCGTCAGGAATTTGTAGAGCGGATGGATGTCATCGCCCTCGACCGAAATCTTGGCGAACAGCGGGAAGCTGACGTTGTATTTCAGCGTGCAGAACTGTTTGATCTCTTCGTTGCTGCCCGGTTCCTGCCCGCCGAAGTTGTTGGCCGGGAAGCCGAGCACGACCAAGCCTTGGTCTTTGTATTTGGCGTAGAGCGCCTGCAAGCCTTCGTATTGCGGCGTGTAGCCGCATTTGCTGGCGACGTTGACCAGCAACAGCACTTTGCCTTTGTATGCGGCCAGCGGCGTTTCCTGGCCGTCAATGTTCTTCATTGAAAAATCAAGCACGGTCTTTTCCATGATGTTCCCCTTCTCGGCGCTGGCGGCCTTCACGACCTCGAAATAGAGCCAGAGCTTCTGGAACGGCGCGGCGGGATCGTTGGAGATCACATCGGCATAGCGTTCCGTCTTGCCCATCATCCCGACGGTTTTGACCGTCAGTGTGATTTGCCCCTCCTGGCCGGGCGCAAGCTGTTTGGTAAAGTCGCTCGCCGTGCAGCCACAGGCGGGCGAGACGTTTTTGATGACGAGTTCGGCGGCGCCTTCGTTTTTGATTTTGAAGGTGTGGACGATCTCTGCGCCTTCCGTCACCTTGCCGAAATCATGCGCGGCGCTATCCAAGACCAGTTTCGGCTCAGCCGTGGATTTCGCCTGTCCGAAGGCCGTCACTGTCAGCAACAGCAACGCGCAACTCAAAACTTTCACGTGGTTGATTTTCATCACGACTTCTTCCCCCTTGCCAGAGTCAATGCCAAGCCTTACCGGTCAAACATGCGTTCGAGCGCAGACTTGATGATCTGCGGCCCGAATTGCCCGACGGCAAAACTCTTCAATTGCCCCTCGGCGTTGAATAAATAGTAAGCAGGCACGAAGCCTTGCTCGTTTTGAAACGCATCGCGCAGCTTGTGCTCGTTGTCTACGGCACAAGGTTTGGTGATTTGATATTGCGCGCGCGCCGCTTTCACCGCCGCCACATCGGTGTCGGCGGGATACCGCGGCATATGCACCGCGACAACGCGCAAACCTTTATCGGCGTATTGCGCGCGCCAGTCCGTCACCTTGGGCATGTTGTCTTTGCAGATGCCGCAACTGACCGCCCAGAAATGCACCAGCGTCGGCTGGCCGACGCTGGCTTCGATTGCATCCGCATTGCCAGTCAGCCATTCAGTCGCGCCGGCGAACGAGGGCAACGCAGTTCCGATCTTCAGCGGCATAATCTTGCTCCTCGAAGTCCGGCAAGCTGCCAGCTTGTCGAAGTCTCAGTAGCCTGCCAAAAGCTGCAAGGCCGAGACCTCGACAAGCTGGCAGCTTGTCGAACAACCCATCAGACCTTCAACGTTGCCTGCCCCGGACGCCATTCGGCCTGGCACAGGCCGCCGGTTTGCAGCGCCTGGATGACGCGCAAAGTCTCTTCGGTCGAACGTCCGATGTTCAGATCATGCACGACGGCATAACGCAGGATACCTGCGGGATCAATCACGAAGAGGCCGCGCAAGGCAATGCCTTTGCCGTCAATCAAGACGCCGTAATCTTCGGCCATCGTCTTGTTGATGTCCGAACCCAATGGATATTTCAGGCCCGCGACGCCGCCTTTGTCACGCTCCAGCTTCAACCACGCGCGGTGCGAATAAACCGAATCGGTCGAGATGCCGATGACTTCGGCGCCGATGCCTTCAAATTCGTCGTAGCGGTCGCTGAACGCCGTCAATTCGGTCGGGCAGACAAAGGTGAAATCGAGCGGATAGAACAGCAGCACGACCCACTTGCCTTTGTAATCGGACAGCTTGACCGGCTGATCCAGCTTCTCGACGTTTTTGGTGGAAGGAAGAACGAAATCGGGCGCTGGTTGGCCCACTTTAGCTTTCACAGACATTTTGTTATGTTGCCTCCGTTAGTGTTTATGCTTGATAGCCGGGTTCCCGCAAAGGCCCCGGCTCTTTTTTGTGTTCATTGAAACGCGTCAAAGATGCTTGCTGTAGCAGTTGTGCTGAATCTTTTCTGAATCCGGCCCGGCTCATTTGTCCGGGCGTCAGTTCGGGCACAACCCATACAGCGTCAAATGCACCGATTCCGCTTTGAAGCGCGAACGGCGCGCGGCCATGCGCATCAACTCGGCGGTTTCGTCCAACGCCAGATCGGCCAGCAGCCCGCATTGCGTGCACCAGGCGTGATCGTGACGTTCGATGCGGCGGTCAAACCGGCTGGCTCCGTTGCCGAAGGTCAGTTCGCTAACCAACCCGGCGGCGGTCAGGTAACGCAGCGAGTTGTAAACGGTCGCAAAGCTGATGCCCGGCAAGCGTTGCTGCGCTTGCAAATAGACTTCGTTGGCGGTCGGATGCGCGTCGGTGTTGCGGACAGCCTCCAAGACGCAGGTGCGCTGCGGTGTCAACGCCGCCTCAACGACAGCGCGTTGCCGTGAACTGATTTTAGCTTTGGTGCGCTTCATGGATTTAGAATAATTCTAAGGTATGGGGCCGGTCAAATTGAACGGCCCAAGTTTAAGGAGTGCTTCGATGAGCCTCGCCTCTGCATTGTCAACGCGCTATCAAAATGTCCGGCACGCCACGGAAAGGCTCGCCGCGCCGCTCTCGCCCGAAGACTGCGCCGTCCAATCCATGCCCGATTGCAGCCCCGCCAAATGGCATCTGGCACACACCAGTTGGTTCTTTGAGACCTTTGTGCTCGAACCAACGCTCAGCACTTACCGCCACTTTCAGCCGCAATTCCGCTACTTGTTCAATTCGTACTACCAAACCGTCGGCGCACAATACCAGCGCCCACAGCGCGCGTTGCTGACACGCCCCTCGCTGGCCGATGTGCGGGCCTATCGGCAGCACGTGGATGAGCAGATGGCACGCCTTTTCGCGCCAGATGCCGCGCTTGCCCCTGCGCTGTTGGCCGTCATCGAACTCGGCTTGCACCACGAACAACAACATCAGGAATTGCTCTTGACCGACATCAAACACCTCTTCTCGTTCAATCCGCTGCATCCGGCCTATCAAAGCGCGCCGACGGCAACCGGCTTGGCCGCGCCTTTGCGGTGGCAGCGTTATGCAGAGGGTGTGCAGCAGATCGGCTACGACGGCGAAGGCTTTTGCTTCGACAACGAAGCCCCGCGCCACCGCGCCTTTCTCAATGCGTTTGAAATAGCATCGCGGCCCGTCATCAATCGTGAGTATTTGGAATTTATGCGGGCTGGCGGTTACAGCACGCCCACCCTCTGGCTTTCGGATGGCTGGCACAAAGTGCAGCAGGAAGGCTGGCAAGCGCCGCTGTATTGGCACCAACAGGACGGGCAATGGTTCACGCATACGCTGAACGGTTGGCAGACCTCGAATGAAGAAGAGCCGGTGTGTCACCTCAGCTATTACGAAGCCGATGCCTTTGCACGCTGGTCGGGCGCGCGCCTGCCGACCGAAGCCGAATGGGAAATCGCGGCAGCCAACCTGCCCGTCAGCGGCAACTTCGTCGAAAGCGGCGTGCTGCATCCGCAACCGGCAACCTCCTCAGACGGCGTGCCCTCACAAATGTTCGGCGATGTGTGGGAATGGACGCAGAGCGCGTATACGCCCTACCCCGGCTATCAGCCTTCGCCGGGCGCGTTGGGCGAGTACAACGGTAAATTCATGTGCAATCAGTTGGTGCTGCGCGGCGGCTCCTGTGTGTCGCCGCAATCGCACCTGCGCGCCAGTTATCGCAACTTCTTCCCGCCCGAAGCGCGCTGGCAATTCAGCGGGTTGCGGTTGGCGCGCGACGTGGGTTGATTCATTTCGCCAGCGTCTGATGCACCGTCCGCGCGATGGCCGCGATCAGTTTGTCGCTGTCTCTTTCCCTTTCGATGCCGCGCGTCAGCACGACCAGCACGTATGGTTTGCGCCCCGGCGCAAAGACAATCGCCGCGTCATGGTTATGTTTAGTGATGGAACCGGTCTTATGCGCCACGCGGGTGTCGCGCGGCAAGCCAGCGGGAATGCCGTCGTTGAAACGCTGCCCAGCCAGAATCTCGATCATCTGATCGCAAACTTTCCCGCTCGCAAATTTGCGTTCGGCGAGGGCCTGCAACAACACCATCAAATCATAAGCCGTCGTCGTGTTGTTGATCTTTGCCTGAAAGGCCTTGCCATCTTCCACCCCGCGTTTAACCTGCATGTCCGTTGCGCCCAGGCTGTGCGCCAGGTCGTTCACCTTTTCGGCGGTCACTTTTTCGATCAACAGATTGGTCGCCAGATTGCTGCTCCACTGAATCATGTGCGTAACCAATTCGAGGATGGTCATCGCCTGGCCCACGCGGTTGTATGGCTCTTCGTCGCTGTCATCTTCGCGCCGCAAACGATATTCGCTGCCGTCCACGACGCTGAAGAAGCGGTTTTTGACTTCGAGCTTTTCCTGCAAATTTAGTTTCTTGTCTTTGACGCGCCGGAAAATTTCCATCATCACCGGCAGCTTCATCGTGCTGGCCGCGTGGAAGCTTTCGCGTTCGTTGAGCAAAAAGTTCTGTTTGGTTTCCAGGTCATAGAGCGCCACGCCGACTTTTTCAGCGCCTGCAACGGCGATGAGCTTTTCAAGTTCGGGCTTCAAACCGGCGAACGGCGTTTGGGCCACAGCCGTGGCCGTCACAGCAACCACGATGAACAAAGTAACAAGTACGCAACGCATAGGAACACCTCATAATTTCTTGGCGGGACGAGCAGCGTTGTGGCGGTACCGCGCGCGTGAGCAAGCGGAGTCAGCACGTTTGAACCATTGCGCAAACCCTGACGCACCGCTTGCTCACGCGCGCGGTACCGTCCCGCCACACGGTGTGCCGGAATGTACCGCAGCCATCATCGGGTTGCCAATTGCCGGTTTACCAAGTTGGCGGTTTACAAGGTCAGGAGGTTCTGTTACAAAATGCGCACCCCGTTCACTGACGGCACAAATCAAGTTGGCTTCCCTCACCGCGAATATCGCCAGCGACAAGCCCCGCAATCATCTTTCAGTTTGACAAGCGAATCAGCCGAACTACACACACGGCGTCGCGCCATTACCCAAGAAAAACTTTCCGGCGGCGATGCAACCTGCATTTCACTTTGACAATCAGAGGGCCGCAAAAATCGCCAACATAGTTTCAACAGGCATTTGATGCGGGCATTTTGAGGCGGGCAGAAAAGACATCCATTCTCCCCTTTTACGGATGTTTGCGTTCTCTCTGATCCAACGACGATCTAAAACATTTGTGCGGCGCGAACCCCGTCCAGCTTCGCGCGCGCCCGGCAAACATCGGTTTCATTATGCAAAAAAACTTCTTCGCCTATCGCACGCCCGGCGTGCTGGCGGCGCTCCTGGTTCTCGCCTTCCTGGCTACCTTTGCGCCCCACAGCACGCGCACCGGCAACGCCCAAAGCAATCTTTTCGTTTACACCTTCGCCGGCACTCCACAAGCCGGTTTTTCCGACGGCCAAGGCACCAGCGCGCGATTCAATGCGCCGCTGGGCATCTATGTGGATGGCAATGACAACATCATCGTGGCCGATTTCCGCAATGCCCGTGTGCGCCGGATTGATCCGCAAGGCAACGTCACCACCCTCGCGGGCAGCGTGCAAGGCTATGCCAATGGGCAAGGCGCGGCGGCGCGCTTTTACGGCCCGGCGGGCGTGGCGCTCGACAGTCACGGCAATATCATCGTCGCCGATTACGGCAACAATCGCGTGCGCAGCATCAGCCCCACCGGTTTGGTCACGACCATCGCCGGTAGCGGCACCTATGGCGCGCTCAATGGCGTGGGTCTAACGGCGCGTTTCGCCAAACCTTCCGGCGTTGCCGTGGATGCCAATGACAATATCTACGTCTTGGATTCGGGCACGAATCTGGTGCGCAAGATTGATGCGACGCGCTATGTTTCGACAGTGGCGGGCAGCTACAACGGCTATGCAGACGGCCAAGGCCCGGCGGCGGCGTTCAGTTTCAGCGGCGCGGCTCCGCAAGTTTGCCTGGATGTGAATGGCGATCTGGTCATCGCCGATTTCTTTAACAGCCGTATCCGCCGCGTGACCGTCGCGGACGGCAATGTCACGACCATCGCGGGCGGCGGCGAAGGCGATGGCCCGGCGTTGCAAGCCGGTTTCTTTCTCGCCACCGGCATCACGCGCGACCGCGAAGGCAATTTCATTATCGGCGATTGGCACAACGCGACAGTGCGCAAGCTGGATGTGCAACGCAACTTCGTCACGACCATCGCGGGCAACGGCGTCGAAGACAACGTGGATGGCCCAGCCCTGCAAGCCTCCTTCGTCCGGCCCGGCGGTGTCGCGGTCAATTCGCGCGGCGAAATTTTCGTCAGTGACTATTTCACCCACACCATCCGCCGCATCGGCGGTTTCATCGCACCCACGCCACGTCCGAGCGTGACGCCCACGCCGCGTCCGAGCGTGACGCCCACACCCACACCACAACCAACCGCGACACCCACGCCACAACCAACCGCCACACCGACGCCGCAACCCACCGCGACGCCTACGCCAGTACCAACACCCACGCCGACGCCGGGTTCCGGCACGCCGCTGAATGTGATCATCAATCCGAGCTTTGAAACGGGTGATACCTTTGGCTGGCGGCTGATCACGTATGCCATCGAAGGCGGCGGCGCGTTGATGGTGACTGACCCGCAATACATCACGAATGGTCAGTTTGCGCTGAAATTCCAGGCGAATGGCCGCCGCCTGGCGGATTCGTGCGCGCAAGACATCAGCTTGCCGCCGGGTAATTACACCTTGAGTTGCGATGTCTGGCCCAGCATCGGCACCGTTGCCACACTAGGCGTGAATTTCAACAACGGCGCGCCCGGCGCCAGCGTCTCGTCACCGTCGGGGCAAACTGCGCATCTGGTGCTCAACTTCACCGTGAACGATGGCAGCCGTCCACTGACGATCTTTGCGGTGGGCAATCAGAATCGCTACATCCGCAGCAATTTCATCGTAGACAATTTCCTGCTCGTCAAACCATGAACCCGCGAAGTTCAAGCCAGTTCGTTGAAGAGGGGCATGGGTGAAAGGCCGGGCGCAGGCCTGAAGGGGATGCCAGGTGTTGGTGAATGCCTATCCTTTCGCCCATTCACCTCTTCAACTGGCTGGCTCGAAACAAAATGGGGAGCGTGAGCGGCCTGCGCCTCGGCATTGGACGCAATGGAGAAATCCCAAGCAGTCTTAATCCCAAGACTCAGGTCACTCACGCTCCCCGTACTGCTTCTAGGTATTGAAATTCTGCCGCACTTCTAACTCCTCGCCTGTGACCGCATCTACATAGACCGTCCACGTCATCCCGCTGCCAACTTCAACCGGGTAAGCGAGATGCAGCGACAGGCGATTGCCTGATTGTTTCGGATACACGACCAAATCCTTGACCCTGACCTCGTCGGGCTTGGCAACTTTGTAACTCATCGGCTGCCCGGCAAAGCTGCTGTAACTGAAGGCGCGTCCGACGAACTTGCCCGGCAAGTCTTTGGCGGCAATCAGGGTGCGCACGGGCAGCTCCAGCTTCGGCAACAAACGGCTGTTCCATTGCAACAGCGTACCCGTCTTGCTGATGACCAGCATCAGTTCGCCAAAACCGTTGGCCAGCGGATAGGGGAAGCTGCGTTGCTGATAGACGGCGCGATACAGCGAACCTTCCTTGCTGAAGGTCATCAACGACAAATCCTTTAACGAAGCCGCCGACTCGCGCCGCCCACCGCTGAGCAGCACCGCATAGCGTTCGATGAAACGGCGCAACGCCTCTTTGGCGGCCAATTCGTCCAGCGGGCTTTCTTGCGGGCTGAGTTTGATACGACCCGCCAGGGCCAATGGCAAGGCGCGCGGCGTGTTCAGCACCGGTTCGGCGTCAAATTGGGTTTCGGGCAATTGGAATTCGGTGAGCAAGGCGCGCCAAGCGGTCTCGGCTTCTTGCTGTTGTGCGGCTGTTGCTTCAAAGGCGGGGGGGTAATCGCTGCCGCGTTGTTGCGGCGTTTTGACGCCGACCTGGCCGGGCGCGGCGCAAGCCAACAGCCCCAGCGAACCCAATGACAACCCACAACACAACGCGGTAAATCCAGCCATTCTCATCGCGGCTCTCCCAGTAAAAACGACGGTGACAGTTCAGCCGCAAAAAAGCACAAAAGGCGCAAACACGTTTGACGTTCGTTGCGCCTTTTTGCGGCTCGCTCAGTTGTCAATGCGAGCGTGATGATTTCACGCTCGCTGGCTGAACGCAAGCAACCGACGGGGACGCTGGTGATGGGCTTAGAGCGGTTCTCACATCAGTGTCTGGGAAAAGCCGCGCAGCGGGGCGGTACCGCGCGCGTGAGCAAGCGGCGCATTAAGCCAATGCCGTTGGCCGAACCGCCCAGGCTCCGCTTGCTCACGCGCGCGGTACCGCCCGGCATAAACCGCACAAGCTCCGCTTGCTCACGCGCGCGGTACCGCCCCGGCACAACGTATTCCGCAAACGCAATTGCAACCCGCTCTAATGCCCTTCGCGTTGTTGCAGAAAGTAATCAATTAATTCATCCGCCGAGTTGTTCATCTCGACCTCGAACCCATGCACGCGGCTGGTGAAGTAGTTGAACATCCACACCGCCGGAATCGCGACGACCAAGCCAAAGGCCGTCGTCACCAACGCCTCGGAAATGCCGCCCGCAATGGCGCTGAAGCCGGAGGTTTGCTGCTGGCCCATGACTTCAAACGCGTGAATGATGCCGATGACCGTGCCGAACAGGCCGACAAAAGGCGCGGTTGAACCGACCGTCGCCAGGGCGGAAAGCCCGCGTTGCAACTCGGCGCTTTTCATGGCCGCCGCGCGTCTGACGGCGCGTTTGGCCTTGCGCATTTGCCGTGCGGGTTTAACGAGCGCCGTGCTAGCAGCCAATTCCTGCAAGCCCGAATTCACCACCACGGCCAGATGGCTGCGCTGATAGGTTTGCGAGAGCTTCAACGCATTCTCCAGTTGCGCCTGCCGCAACAACTCCGCCACTTTCGGCGCAAACTCGCGCGATTGCCGCGCCGCCGCCTTGTATGTCAGGTAGCGTTCCAGCATCAGCGCCAGCGAATAGATGGACATCAACAACAGCACGATGACGACCGCGACACCGAGCCAACTCATACTTGTAATCATATCGCGCGGATTGAGCGACAGCACCGATTTGGCGGGCTGTTGCAGCGCCAGCGCAAACGATACAGACAACCAGCAGAGACACGTAGCCATAAACGATTCCTCCGATCCGTTCAGCAGAGATTGATTTGTTTTGGGAAAATGAAGCGGCCAGCAACAACCACGCGCGCTTAGACGCCGTTACGATCAAGAAGTTCCCAACCAGGCTATGGCTTGCAACCAATTGCCGCCATCCGCATACTCACGCCCCATGGCGAACAATCAAATTTACGGCCTGCTGCCCGTGCTCGAAGCCTTGCGCGCACGCCGCCGTTCCATCAACAAGATTCTGATTCTCGACGGCGCTCAGCCCGCGCGGCTGAACGAATTGCTCGAATTGGCCAAACGTGCGGGCGTGCGCGTCGAAAAGCGCGACCGCCGTTTGCTCGATGAACTGACGCGCCAGGCCAATCATCAAGGCGTCGTTGCTTTCACCGACGCCGCCACCCGGCACAGCGGCTATGTCGAAGCCGAAACGATTCTGGACGCGCTCTCGCCCGACAAACCCGCGCTGCTGGTGCTGCTCGACGGCATCGAAGACCCGCACAACCTGGGCGCGATCCTGCGCACCTGCGAAGGCGCGGGTGTGGATGGCGTTTTCATCCCCGAACACCGCGCCGCCGGGTTGAATGAAACGGTCGCCAAGACTTCGGCGGGCGCGGTCGAATATGTGCGCGTGGCCCGCGTGACCAATCTGTCGCGCCTGATCGAAGACCTGAAGGCGCGCGGCATCTGGGTCGTCGGCGTCGAAGGCAACGCCCCCACGCAACACTGGCACTTCGATTTCACGCCCGCGTTGGCGCTCGTGCTGGGCGGCGAAGGCAAAGGCATCCGCCGCCTGGTGCGCGAACATTGCGACGCCGTGGTTTCGATTCCAATGCGCGGGCAGTTGAATTCGCTGAACGTGAGCGTGGCCAGCGGCGTGGTGTTGTTTGAAGTACTGCGGCAACGCGCCGCGTCAGTCGCTCAGGCGTAGGCAAGGGCACAGTTTTTCGCATTTCGATGACCGGTAATCAACAAACCAAAGCGGCGGCGCACTTCGGGCGCGTGCCACTCATTGTCAACGGCGACGATTTCGGTTATTCCGACGGTGTCAATCGCGCCATTCTGCAAGCCCATCGCGAAGGCATTTTGACCAGCGCCAGTCTGATGGTGAATGAAAGCGCCGCCGCAGAGGCCGTCGCACTCGCCCAAGCCAATCCCACACTCGCGGTCGGCTTGCACTTGGTGCTCGTGCTCGGACGCGCCGCCTTGCCGCACGCTGAAATCCCTCACATCACCGACGCGCAAGGCCGTTTCACCGACAGTTCGTTTCAGGCGGGCATTCAATACTATTTCAGCCAGGCCGCGCGCCGTGAAGTGCGCCGCGAGATGCGCGTCCAGTTTGAAAAGTTCGCGGCGACCAGCCTGCCCTTTTCGCACGTTGACGGCCACACGCACCTGCATCAACATCCCGTGGTTTTCGCCGAACTCATCCGCCTTTGCGAAGAGTTCGGCGTCCGGCGCGTGCGCGTCGTGAAAGGTGAAATGCGCTTGAGCCTGCGCCTGGATCGCCGCCACCTGCCGCTCAAGCTGGTCTGGGGCACGGTCTTCAACCTGTTGGGCAACTGGTGCGAGCGGCAATTGCGCGGGCGCGGCTTTGTGCAACCGCAAAAGGTTTACGGCCTATTGCAATCGGGCGACCTGAACGAAGATTATTTGCTCGGACTGATTCCACGCATGGCACAAACGACGACGGAAATTTACGCGCATCCGCTGGCGCCTGATGCTGACGCCGCCGCGCAAAGCGAGAATCCCGGCGGCGCGCGCGAGTTGCAAGCATTGACGAGCGCGCAAGTGCGCCAGGCCATCGAACAAGCTGGCTTTGCGCTGACGACATACGAAACAGCGGTGCAGTACCGGGAGCGGTAGCGACCGGGTGATTTCGGTTATGCACAACTCGAAGGTCGCTTGTCTGTTCGACAAGCTGCCAGCTTGTCGAAGTTCCGGCTATCAACCTAATGGACTAACGGCCACGCTTCGACAAGCTGGCAGCTTGTCGAACAACCCGGTCGCTACCGCTCCCGGTACTGCATTAAGCTCCGCATTATGAAAACGCTCGTTGTCCTGTTCATCGCCATCTGCGCCCAAGTGCTCGGCGATGTCTGTTTAACCAAAGGCATGAAAAGCATCGGCGAGATCAACACGCTCGACCCGGTGGCGCTCTTTCACCTCGGCGTGCAGGTCTTCACCACGCCGTATGTCTGGCTGGGCATTGCATCGCTGACGCTGTTTTACCTGCTCTACCTGGTCGCACTCTCGTGGGCCGATTTGAGTTTCGTGTTGCCGGTGACGGCGTTCGGTTACGTGCTAAATGCGGCGCTGGCGCGTTGGCTGTTGGGCGAGCACGTCTCGTTGGGGCGCTGGCTGGGCACCACGATCATTTGCGTGGGCGTAGCCATCGTCTCGCGCACCGAACAAAAAACCACCGGAGGCGCGGTGGCGTGAAAACCTTTCTGCTGTTGTGCAATCTGATCGTGTGCAGTTCGCTGGGCGAACTCCTGTCGGCCAAGGGTATGCAACAGGTCGGCGCGGTTTCGTTGCGTCCGCGCGCCTTGGCTGGCGCGCTTTGGCGGATGTTGCGCAATCCCTTTTTGTTCGCGGGCGTCGCCTGTTTGGCTGGCGCGTTTTTCACGTTTATCAGTTTGCTGAGCTACGCCGATCTGAGTTTCGTCGTGCCGCTGACGGCGGTCAGTTACATTACGAACACCTTGGGCGGGCGCTTCTTTTTGCACGAACGCATCTCGCGCGAACGCTGGTTGGGCACGTTGCTGGTGGCAGGCGGCGTGGCGCTGATTTCATTATCCAGCACAGTTGAAACACACGCGCTGCAATGGTGGCAGGCGTTTTACGCCTTGCTTGCGCCGGCGGCAGTGGTGAGTCAAGCAACCGCGCCGTTGCTTTTCTGGCTGCTCTTCGCGGTGCGCGTCGTGTTGCTGGTCTGTGTGACGGCGGCCTGTGTTTACTACAGCGTGGCCCTGTTGGCGGGGCTGTTCTGGTTTCGCGACCGGCGGCGGCAGCGCGCGTTGGGGTTGAGCTATACGCCTGCCGCCACGATTTTCAAACCGGTGCGCGGGGCCGATGCGCATGCGTATGAAAACTTCGCCAGCTTTTGCCGGCAGAATTTCCCGGTCTTCCAAATCGTCTTCGGTGTGCAGGACACCAGCGATCCGGCGCTCCCGATCATCGAAAAGCTGCAACGCGATTTCCCTGCGTGTGACATTGCGCTGGTGGTTTCGCCCAAAGAAATCGGCTTCAATCGCAAAGTTTCAAATCTGCAAAATATGCTCGCGGCGGCCAAACACGAAGTGCTGTTGCTCGTGGACAGCGACATCCGCGTCGGGCCGGATTACCTGCGCCGCGTCGTCGCGCCGTTGCAACAGCCCCGCGTCGGCATGGTCACCTGTCTCTATCGCGGCACGAATGCGACGACGTTGGGCGGGCTGTTGGAGAACATCGGCATCTCGTCAACTTTCGGGCCGGAAGTCTGTGCGGCGCGCACGCTCGAAGGCATCAAATTCGCTCTCGGTTCGACCATCGCGTTGAAACGGGCGTTGCTGGAAAAAATCGGCGGCTTCCCAGCGGTGGCTGATTATCTGGCCGATGATTTTCTGCTCGGCAATTTCACGGCGGCGGCGGGTTATGAAGTCGTGCTCTCTGATTACGTCGTCGAACACGTTACCGGGCCGGATTCGTTCGGCGCGATGTTGCGGCATCAATTGCGCTGGGGCCGTTCGACGCGTATCTCGCGTCCCTGGGGCTATCGCGGCTTGATCCTGACGTATGGCACGGTGACCGCGCTGCTGTCCCTGCTGGCCTGGCAATTCAGCCCGTTTGCCTGGGGCCTGCTGGCGCTGACGCTCGTGATTCGCGCGCTGCCGGCGTTTGTCGTCGGCGTGCTGGGCTTGCAAGATTTCGTCTTGGCGCGCTGGTTCTGGCTGGTGCCGGTGCGCGACCTGATTACGTTTGGCGTTTGGCTGGCCAGCTTTATCGGCGACGAGATTCATTGGCGCGGGACGAACTTCCGCGTCTTACCGGGCGGCAAACTTGCGCCCACAGGAAGGTAGGACAGCCTTTAGAGCGGTTTGCCACGAGAGCAGCTCGTGCCGAGACGGTACCGCGCGTGAGCAAGCGGCGCGTCAAGCTGACGCCATTGGCCGAATCGCACAAGCTCCGCTTGCTCACGCGCGCGGTACCGTCTCGCTGCCAGGCAGTCTGTCCTACCAGCTTCAGAGGAGTCTTATGCATTCATCTATCATTCGTTTCTTTACGCTATGCGTGCTAACGGGCTTGCTCTTCACCGCTTGCCAACCCAAAAAACCGCAAGCGACCGCGGGCGCGAAACAGTATGAACTAAAAGGCAAGGTCGTCTCTGCTGACAAGGCCAAACACAAGGTCACCATCGCGCACGACAAGATCGGCGATTATATGGAGGCGATGACGATGCCCTTCACGCTGACCGACGATTGGGTTTACAGCGATCTGACACTCGGCGCGCAAATTCAGGCCACGCTGGTCGTAGACCAGGGCATGACCTGGCTGGAAAATCCGGTCATCACCAAAGTCGTAGACCCCACGCTCGCGCGTAGCGAGGAAACCGGCGTCGAACCTTCAGCGGGCGCGGAAGTGCCCGATTTCACCCTGGTCAATCAGGACGGCAAGAAAATCAGTTTCAAACAATATCGCGGCGGCCCGCTGGTGCTGACCTTCATTTACACGCGCTGCCCGCTGCCCGATTACTGCCCGCTGATGAGCCAGAATTTCGCCAAAGTCAAAGCCGCCGTAGACGCCAATGACAAGCTCAAAACCAAAACGCACCTGCTCAGCATCAGCGTTGATCCCGACTACGACAAGCCACAAGTTTTGCGCACCTATGGCGCAGGCTATGTTGGCAAGCCCGATTTCAAACAATGGGAATTCGCCGCCGGCGCGCCCGGCGAGGTCAAAAAGGTCGCTGAGTTTTTCGGCCTGCAATACTGGGCGGAAAAAGACCAGATCATCCACGGCCTGCGCACCGCCATTGTCAGCGCCGACGGCAAAGTCGTGAAAGTCTATCGCGGCAACGAATGGAAGCCGGAAGAGATCGTGCGGGAGTTGGAGAAGCTGTAGTTCATCAGCAAGGGATTTCCCGACAAAGACTGAATCCTGAATCCCGGTTCCTGATCCCTGGCAAACGAAAAATGCTGGTGGGTTTTTACTGGTCAGGGATCAGGAACCGGGATTCAGGATTCAGCCCTGCACAAAAATGGAAAGTTGGAACGACTGAGATTGTTTGGCCACCGGATGCGGTGCTTCGTGGTTGCATTTTCTGACTGCCTTTAACGCCAACTGACATTGACAAAACCGTGCCCTCAGTTTCCCCTAGCACGCGGCAAATCCGCGCCGCACTTTTCGATTCAATCTGTTTACAAGGAGTCTCTCAACGATGAAGCTAAGTTTGCTACTGTCACTGGTTCTCTGTGTGTTGGTCGGCGTGGGCGCAGTGCTTGCCCGCCGCCCTATCGCCGACTTGCCCAACTTTGGCTATTGGAGCGCGAAGGAGTTGCGCGATTACGAAAAGCCGTTGCGCGAAAAGACCGGCGGCCCAAATAAAACCTCCAGCGTCAAACTAGGTGACTACGGTTCCAGCAACGTCGCCATCAGCCACCGCGAAGCCGATGGCATCGCCGAAGTCCACGCCCAAATGGATGATTATTTCGTCGTGCAAAGCGGCGCGGCCACCCTCGTCATCGGCGGCGAAGTCGTCAACGCCAAGCTGGTCGAACCCGGTGAAACGCGCGGCGAGGCGATCAAAGGTGGCGAACGGCGCAATTTAGCTGCTGGCGATGTCGTGCACATCCCCACGAACATGCCGCACCAATTGCTGGTGGAAAAAGGCAAGGTCTTCACCTACTTCGTGATTAAGGTGAAAGCGAAGTAATTTCCTGGGTACGCAGCGCTTCCAGCGTGCGGTCTCGGCATTAGATGTATTCCCACCGGTAGAAAAACGTCTGACGCCGAGACCGCACGCTGGAAGCGCTGCGTACCCAGGGCTGGCCGTAGTCTCTCGCTCCGTCTTCCTGCTGTTATGAACGCATCTTCCAAACACCAATTCGTTTTGAAACTCTTGCTTGTGACTGCTGTGCTCGTGGCCGTCACGTTCGCCGCCTGCCACAATCAACCTACGACAAAAACCGGCGCAGGCCCGCAGGCACAAACCGCGCAGGGCGAACTCAAAACCTTCAAGCTCAGCGAAGCTTCCAAAGCCGAACTTTTTTTGAGCGAGCCAAAAGTCATGAGTCCGACCGAAATGGCGTGGGATGAATTCGGCAGGCTTTATGTCGCCGAGATGCTCGACTATCCCGAAGACCCGCCGCCCGGCACACCCGCGCGTTCGCGCATTCGTATGCTCGAAGACAAGGACGGCGACGGCGTGTATGAAACTACCACGATCTTCGCCGAGCACGTGCTCGAAGTCAGCGGCTTGCATCCGTGGAAGGGCGGCCTGCTGGTCACCGCCGCGCCCGACATTTTGTGGCTGAAAGACAATGACGGCGATGGCAAGGCCGATGTGCGCCAGGTGCTTTACACCGGCTTCCCAATGGTCAACCCCGAAGCGCGCATCACCAATTTGCGGTATGGCCTGGACAACTGGTTTTACGGCGCGCAGAACGGCAACGATGGCAAAGTGACTTCGCCCGCTCACCCCGAACGTCCGCCGATTCTGATTCGCGGGACTGATTTCCGCTTCAACCCGACGCGCGACCTGGCCGAAGCCGCCAGTGGCCCGGCGCAATTCGGTTCGTCGTTCGATGATTTCGGCAATCAGTTCATCACACAAAACACGATTCATCTGCGCCACGTTATTCTGCCAATGCAGTACATTCGCCGCGCGCCGTTGTTGGAAGTGCCTGCCTACGCCTTTGACATTTCCGATCACGGCAAACCGTCGGCGCAAATCTTCCCGCTGACCGAGCCGCAGGAATGGCGCAAAGAGCGCACGGCGCTGCGCCAGCAACGCTACAACGAGAACGGCCTGAATCGCGTCGAGCAGGTCGGCGGCTATTTCAGCGGCGCGAGCGGCGGCACGGTTTATAACGGCGACAACTTCCCTGCCGAATATCGCAACAATGTTTTCACCGGCGATGTCAGCGCCAACCTGATTCACCGCGACATCGTCAAGCCGGATGGCGTGACGTTCACGGCGTCGCGTTCATTGAACAACACCGAGTTTCTGGCCGCGACCGATGTCTGGTTTCGCCCCTGCAATTTCGCCAACGCGCCTGACGGCAATTTGTACGTGATGGACATCTACCGCCTGTTCATCGAAACGCCTGAATCCATTCCTGAAGAAATCAAGAAAGGCATGGACTTTTACGCAGGCGACAAACTGGGCCGCATCTGGCGGATTGCGCCGAATAAACCGAATGTGCAACGCGGGCTGAAAGTGAATCTGGGCACGGCCAGCACGGCGGAACTGGTCAAGACGCTCGAACACGCGAACGGCTGGCACCGCTTCACCGCGCAACGCTTGCTGGTCGAACGGCAGGACAAGGCGGCCATTCCGTATCTGAAAGAGTTGGCGGAAAAGAGCGCGTCGCCGCAGGGCCGCTTGCATGCGCTGTGGACGCTGGAAGGGCTGTCAGCCTTGGACGAAGCGTTAATCTTGAAGGCGTTGAAAGACAGCGACGCGCATTTGCGCGAACATGGCTTGAGATTAGCTGAAAGCTTCTTGCTCAAATCAAAAGCACTGGCTGACGCCACACTGGCAACTGCCAAAGACAGCGACTTGCGCGTGCAGTTCCAAGCAGCCTTTACGCTAGGCCAGTTAACAGATGTGCGCGCGTTGAATGCGCTGGCCGACTTGGCGTTGCAACGCAGCGATGATCAATGGTTCCGGCTGGCAATCTTGAGTTCAGCAGCCGATTCCGCCTCGCAGTTCTATGCTTTATTGCGCACCAAGAAACCGGATTGGGAGAACGCCGACCTCTTCACGCAACTGGCCGCGCTCGTCGGCGCGAAACACGAGGCGGGCGAATTGACGCGCTTCCTCGCTTCGCTCAACAAACTGAAAAAGCCCGAAGTCGCGCTGGCCGGACTCGCCAAAGGCATCAAGCTGGCGGGCGTCAAAAACCTGCAAGCCGCCCAGGCCGAAGCCTTGCTCGCGCCCTATCTCAACCACAGCAACGACAAGGTGCAGGCCGCCGCCTGGGATTTGGCGCGCTATTTTGAATTGCGCGCGCTGGTCACCAAAGCGACCAACGATGCCGCGAACACGGCGCTGACCATGCCCAAGCGCGTCGTCGCCGTGCGCGCCTTGCGCGGCGGCCAATTCGCGGCGGTACAACCCATCCTGGCCAAGCTGCTCGTCGCGCACGACACGCCCGACGTGCAGAGCGCCGCCATCGAATCACTGGCCGCCTTCGACGAGCAAAACATCGCGCCGCTCTTGCTGGCGCACTGGAAAAGCTACTTGCCCGATGCGCGGCAAAAGGTGCTCAACGCACTGCTGACCAATCAGGAATGGATGCGCGCGCTGTTGCAAGCCGCCGAAGACGAGCGCATCGAGCGCACGGCCTTCGACCCGGCGGCCCGCGCCCGGCTGGTTGATCATCCCGACAAAGCCATCTCGGAACGCGCGCAAAAGTTTTTCAAAGAAGAACTGAGCGACCGCGCCCAAGTCGTCACCGCCTACCTCGACGCCGCCAAACTCACGGGCGATGTCGCGCGCGGCAAGAAATACTTCGAGGACAACTGCGCCAAATGCCACCTGCCCCAACGCGAAAAGGCCCGCATCGGCGCCGACCTTTCGGGCATCAACAACAAAACCAAAGAAGAGTTGATCACTTCGATTCTCAATCCCAGCAAGGCCATCGAGCCGCGCTTCGTGAATTACATCGTGACGACCAAGGACGGCCACATTTACGACGGCGTGCTGGGCAATGAGACGCCGGGCACGCTCACCTTGCGCGGCGGGGCCGAAGGCGACGTGACGATTCTGCGCGCCAACATCGCTAACATTCGCGCCTCGGCGCTTTCGTTGATGCCGGATGGGTTTGAGAAGCAATTCGATCAGCAGGCGCTGGCGGATATTTTGGCGTATTTGCGGGGCGGGTTGTGAGAGCGCAGTTGACAGGCCTGAAACCACGAAGCGACGAAGAACACGAAGCAGGCTGATGGCTTTCTTCGTACTCTTCGTCGCTTCGTGGTGAAAAGCAGTTTCCAATATTGCGCGAACCGCTTTAGAAAAGGTCACCCACACGACAGGTAAACCCGGGTAGCAAGTCGCTGGTCAGTTGATCGTCTTCGCTCAGGATGCGGTCGCGGGTGAGCGATTGATAGATCGTCACCAGCTTGGTTTCCGGTTCGACGATCCAAACTTCGCGCACGCCAGCGTTGAAATAGTCACTGAGTTTGGTTTTGACGTTGGTGTAAATATCGTTGGGCGAAATGACTTCGACGGCGAGGTCGGGGGCAATGTCCCATTTGCCAAACGGCACGCCTTCTGCGGGGATGCGTTCTTTGGCAAGAAACGCCAGATCAGGCAACCGCTCATTCGCGCCAATGAGAAACGTAGTGTCCGGGCTGTACATATCACCAAGCTGGTTTTGCTCGACGTGCATCGCCAACCGCCATCCCAAACGCATAATCGTGCGTCCGTGCAAAGCTCCGGCCATTTTGACCTCCTTAACACCATTTACAATTTCGTAGTCGCTGTCATCAATGACGGCTTCGGCCACCGCTAATTCTGCAACTGCAGTCATCGTAGTTCCTCCACTTAAAGCAAGAATGGGACGAGGCGGATTTTAGCCGCAGCAATACGGCGCGGCAACAGAAGAAGACAAAGAGGAGGGGAAGCCAATGGCCTTGTCATTACCCACATCTGCTCTCTTATGCGCCGGAGGCGCGGCGGATATTAGCCGGTGGTGAAAACACCGGAGGCTTGTCGTTATTGCCTTTGCGCCCCGGCAGGGGCGCGGGACGAGACATGACCGGCAGTGGATTTCGTGACCTGACGCTACGTCCGG